>DATEDE010000137.1:0-4448 GCA_035286545.1 Actinomycetota bacterium
GATCCTCACGATCAAGATCCCCGTGGACAAGATCGGCGAGGTGATCGGGCCCAAGGGCAAGAAGATCAACGAGATCGTCGCCATGACCGGCGCCGACATCGACATCCAGGACGACGGCACGGTGTTCGTCGGCGCGCGCGAGGCCGCGGGCGCGGACGAGGCCGCCCGGATCATCGACGAGATCGCGAACCCGCGGCCGATCATCGTGGGCGAGCGCTTCACGGGCACGGTCGTGAACACGACGACGTTCGGCGCCTTCGTGAACCTGGTGCCCGGCCGCGACGGCCTCGTGCACATCTCCAAGCTGGGCAAGGGGAAGCGCCTGTCGAGCGTGGAAGAGGCGGTCAAGGTCGGCGACACGCTAGAGGTCGAGGTCCAGGACATCGACGACCGGGGCAAGATCAGCCTGAAGCCGGTCGGGCAGGAGTGGGCGATCCCCGAGGGCATGGAGCCCGAGGTCTCGCAGGACCGACCGCCGCGCGATCGGGACCGACGTCCCCGAGACCGCGATCGTCGCCCGCGCGACCGCGACCGGACCCCCAGGGACCCGGCCTAGCCTTGCCGATCGGTCGGACGGAGTTCGGCTCCGGCCTGCGCGTCATCACCGAGCGGATGCCCGGCGTCCGCTCGGCGACGCTCGGCCTTTGGGTCCTTGCCGGCTCGCGCGACGAGCCGCCGCCGATCAGCGGGTCGAGCCACTTCCTGGAGCACCTGCTGTTCAAGGGGACCAAGACCCGCTCGGCGCGCGACATCGCCGAGGCGTTCGACGCCGTGGGCGGTGAGGCGAACGCGTTCACGGCCAAGGAGTACACGGCGTACTACGCGCGGATCCGCGACCGCGACCTGCCGATGGCGGTCGAACACCTGGCCGACATGGTGCGGAACTCGGTGCTGCGGCCCTCGGACTTCGACGCCGAGAAACAGGTGATCCTCGAGGAGATCAACGTGCACGAGGACACGCCCGACGACCTCGTGCACGACCTGTTCACCGAGACGCTGTGGCCCGGGCATCCGCTCGGGCGTCCCGTGCTGGGGACGAAGCAGAGCATCCAGGGTGCCACTCGTGACCAGGTCCGGCGCTTCTATCGTCGCCACTACGTGCCGGGCAGCGTGGTCGTGGTGGCCGCCGGGAACCTGCGCCACGAGGCTCTGCTCGATCTCGTCGCCGAGCACATGGAACCAGGCGCGGTGCGCACCCAGGAACCGGTTGCGTGGAACCTGCGCGCCGCGGGCCACGTGCCGGCGCCGTCGGGACGTTCGCTCGTGAAGCGCCGCAAGACCGAGCAGGCACACATCTGTCTCGGCACGAGTGGGCTTTCCCGCACCGATCCCGACCGGTTCGCGTTCGGCGTCGTGAACGCCGCGCTGGGCGGAGGGATGAGCTCGCGCCTGTTCCAGGAGGTGCGAGAGAAGCGGGGCCTCGCGTACAGCGTCTACAGCTACCACTCGATGTACGCCGAGGCCGGACTGTTCTGTGCGTACGCGGGGACCACGCCGGGCCGGGCCAAGGAGGTCCTCGCGATCATGCGGGGCGAGCTCGAGGACGTGGCGAGCAACGGGCTGCAGCCGGAGGAGTTCGAGCGCGCCAAGGGGCACATGAGGGGCTCGCTGGTCCTGTCGCTGGAGGATCCCGCAGGGAGGATGTCGCGCCTGGGCAAGTCCGAGATCGGCCACGGCGAGACCCTCACCGTCAGCCAGCTGCTGTCGCGCATCCAGTCGGTGACACCGGATGATGCGGGGCGGGCGGCCGAGCGCGTACTCTCGCAGCCGATGACGACGACGGTGCTCGGGCCGTTCTCCGGCAAGGACGTCTTGGCGTGATCCGGGTCGGCGTGATAGGTGCCTGCGGCCGGATGGGCCTCATGGTCTGCCGGGCCGTCGCGGAGGCCGAGGACCTGGCCCTGGTAGCTGCGATCGACCGATCGAAGGTCGGTCAGAAGATCGGCCAGATGATCGGCCACCCCGAGGTAGGCGCGCCGGTCTCCGATGAGCTGGACCGCCTGCTGGAGGCCGAGGCCGAGGTGGCGATCGACTTCACCCACCCCGATGTCGTGATGGACGACGTGCGTTGGTGCGTCGCCCACGCGATCCATATCGTGGTGGGGACGACCGGGGTGTCGCAGGAGGACCTGCGGGAGATCGAGGGCCTGATGGCCGACGACGGGCACGAATCCAACGTGATCGTGGCGCCCAACTTCGCCCTCGGCGCCGTGCTGATGCAGCGGTTCGCGGCCCAGGCGGCTCGCTACTTCCCCGCTGTCGAGATCATCGAGCTGCACCACGACCAGAAGGCCGACGCCCCATCGGGTACGGCCGTCGCCACCGTGCGGCGGATCCAGGAGGAGCGCCCCGAGCCATGGCACGGCCCGCTGCCCGAGAGCCTAGAGGGCGTCCGCGGCGGAGACGTCGACGGGATACGCGTGCACTCGGTCCGGCTCCCCGGACTCGTTGCTCACCAGGAGGTCCTCTTCGGCGGGCAGGGGCAGACGCTCGCGATCCGGCACGACTCCACCGACCGCTCCTCGTTCATGCCGGGAGTCCTGCTGGCCGCCCGGGCCGTGATGACCCGCAAGGGGCTGACCGTCGGGCTCGAGCCGCTGCTCGACCTGCCGCCGCTGCCGTGACCGCTCGGGTCGTCGGCGTCTTCGCCCACCCCGACGACGACACGTACGGCGTCGGCGGGAGCCTCGCGCTCCACGCCGGCGCGGATGTCGAGCTCACGGTCGTCATGGCGACCAGCGGAGATGCCGGCCGGATCGCGGACCCGTCCCTCGCCACTCGCGAGACCCTCGGGGACGTGCGCGAGGCCGAGGACCTTGCGGCCTGGCGGGCGCTCGGGCTCGAGCCGGACGTCCGCTTCCTGCGCCATCCCGACGGAGGACTGGACCGGGTGCCGCGCGAACAGCTCGCGGCCGAGGTGCTCGCGGTCCTCGAGGAGACGCGGCCGCAGGTCGTGATCACCTTCGGCCCCGACGGCATCACGGGTCACGAAGACCACGTCGCGATCGGCGCGGCCGCTACGGAGGCCTTCCACGACGCGCGGGTGGCGGGCGTCGGCGGCGCCTCCGCCCGCCTGCTCCACCTAGCCATCTCGACCGGCGGCCTCGAAAGGCTGAACGAGCTCCTGCGTGAGCGTGGACTCGAGCCGCTCGACCCCACCCAGCCCTTCATGCCCCGCGGCGTACCCGATCAGACGATCGGCGTCCGGGTGGACTGCTCGGCGGTCTACGACCGCAAGCTCGAGGCACTGCGCGCCCACAAGACCCAGGGCGAGATGGAGGACGTCCCGTTCGACCTGTGGCCCGAGATCTTGGGCACCGAATCCTTCGTCCAGGCCTGGCCCGAGCGCCCGCCCGGGTGGCCGGCCGGCACCGATCTGTTCGAGGACCTGGCACCCGCGTAAGCTCGGTGGCCGTGGACGTCCAGATCCGCACGATCGCGCCGGACGAGTTCGAGGAGTACATGAACGCGACCGAGACCGCGTTCAGCGGCTTCGTCGAGGCCGATGATCTCGAGCGCGAGCGCTCGATCGCCGAGTTCGACCGCAGCTTCGCCGCGTTCGACGGCGATCGGATCGTCGGCACCGCGTCGACGGTCACGATGCCGATGACGGTGCCCGGCGCCGATCTGCAGGTGGGGTTCGTGACCGCCGTCGGCGTGGCCCCCACCCACACCCGACGCGGGATCAACACCGCGCTGATGCTCCGCACGCTCGAAGACGCGCGTGATCGGGGCGAGGCCGTCGACGTGCTCTTCGCGTCCGAGGGCTCGATCTACGGCCGGTTCGGCTACGGCATGAGCGCCCCCGAGCTCTCCCTCGACGTCAGAACGACCCACGCTGGGTTCGTTCGCGGCTACCACCCCTCGGGGTCGATCCGCCTCGTGACCCAGGAGGAGGGGATGGACGCGGTGATCGCCGTGCACGGGTCCGTCCGACGTGGCCGCCCCGGGTCCGTCGAGCTCACCCCGACGCGTCTGGCCTACGCGCTGCACGATCACGGCGAGGACAGGGGCAAGCCGAGGTTCTTCGCGCTCCACGAGGGCCGGGACGGTGTGGACGGCTACCTCGTCTACCGCGTGAAGCACGACTGGACGTCCGGTGCGCCCGAGAACCACCTGGCGATACACCTGCTGGACGGGGCCGACGCGGGCGCCTACGCGGACCTGTGGCGCTACGCGTTCGACGTCGATCTGGTCGCTCGGGTCACCTCTTGGGCGCGCCCCGCCGACGAACCGTTGTTGCATCTGGTCCGCGAGCCGCGCCGGCTGAACGCGAAGCGCGAGGATGGCCTGTGGCTCCGGCTCGTGGACGTACCGGTCGCGCTGGCGGCTCGCCGCTACGCCGGCCAGGGTCGCCTGGTCCTCGAGGTCCACGATCCGTTCTGCCCCTGGAACGAGGGTCGCTACGCGCTCGATGCAGGTCCGGACGGTGCGTCGTGCTCTCCCAC
>DATEDE010000138.1:0-4940 GCA_035286545.1 Actinomycetota bacterium
AGCGTCCGCTCGGCCGAGAATCGCGCGTCCTGGTTGATGCGCGAGAAGACCTGGGTCGGCCCATCGACGTTCAGGCCCAACGGGAACTCGAAGCTCACGATCTTCCCGTACTCGTCGCCCGGATCGGACTTGGCCGCCATCCAGGCCACCATGTTCTGGCGCTCGACCGGCGTGAACGGCAGGATCAGCGAGAACGTCTCCTCGACCTCGCCCGGCAGTCGCATCAGCACGTAGTACGGGCGCATCAGGTATCGAGCGGTTTCGGAGGAGATCGTGGGATCGACCGGGAGCGCCCAGAAGTCCTGCTTCTGATAGAAGACCTGCGGATCGGTCACGTGGTAGTTCGTGAACTGCTTGGCCTGAGCCTGGAACAGGTTCTCCGGATAGCGGAAGTGCTCGAGCAGCCCCGGCGGCGCCTCGGAGGCCGGCGTGAACAGGTCCGGGAATGCCGAGGCCCACGCCGCCACGATCGGGTCCTGTGGGTCGGTGACGTAGTACGTCATGGAGCCTTCGAAGGCGTCCACGACGACCTTCACCGAGTTGCGGATGTAGTTGACGTCGCCCACGAGCGACGGCGCGCCTGGGTCCACCGGCGGGGATACGGCATCCTCGAGCGAGAGCGGCTGGGAGTAGGGGTACCGGTCGGTCGCGGTGTAGGCGTCCCAGATCCAGACCGCCCTGCCGTCGACGATGGCCGCATACGGGTCCCCGTCGAAGCGCAGGAACGGCGCCGCCTTCGGCACCCGGTCGTGGATGTCGCGGTAGAGCATGATGCGACTGTCCCCGGTGACCAGGTCGCTGATCAGCAGGTTCACGTCGCGGAAGCGCCACGCGAACAGCAGCTTCTGGAACAGGCCGCCGACCGGGATGCCGCCCTGCCCCTCGTAGGAGTACGACTGCTGCGCCTGGTCGTCGGTCGCCGTCCCCTGGTAGTCGAGCTCCTCCGCGCCCGAGTGGACCACCAGGAACGCGGCGTCGCCCGGCCCGCCCTCGCCGTAGTAGATCCGCTGGCCGTTGCCCTCGAGGGGGGGCGAGCCCACGGGCGGGATGTCCTGCAGAGTGAATACCGGCTGCCCCTCGGCGGTCGCGGTGTTGACCTGCGTGGCGACGGCGCCGAACCCGTGCGTGTACACGAGGTGGGTGTTCTGCCAGGTCTTGCCGCCCTCGGGGATGCCGTCCTGGCTGACCTCACGCGCGGCGACCATCACGACCCGACGGGTCCCGTCGAGCTCGTAGCGATCGACGTCGATGTCGTTGAACTCGTAGTACTGCCGGATCCTCTGCAGGGACGCGAGGTTGTCCAGCAGAACGCTCGGCCGCCACAGCCGGATGTTCGAGATCGTGGCCTCGTCCTCGCGGATGTCCGCCGCCGACACGGCGCCGCCGACGGCGCGCTGCTGTGACTCGATCTCGTCCAGGCCGAATGCGGATCGCGTGGCCTCGATGTTGTCCTCGATGAACGGCTGCTCGCGCTGGAACTCCTGGGGCGCCACGCGGAAGCGCTGCACGAACGACGGGTACGCGGCGCCGGCGATGATCGAGACGAGCGCCAGCAGTCCGACGGCGATGACGGGGAGCGCCCATCCGCGCAGCCGGATGTTCACGAGGAACAGGACGGCGCACACGATCGCGATGACGACGAGGATCCGCAGGGCCGGAAGCTGGGCGTTCACGTCCGTGTAGGAGGCGCCGGCGACGACGCCGCGGAGCGAGTTCAACAGGTCGAACTGCCCGAGGTAGTAGCCCCAGGCCTTCACCAGGAAGATCAGACCGAGCAGCACCGATAGATGCGCCTTCACCTGGGGGGTCACCTTCTCGCCGAGAAGCGGCGCCTGCGGTCTGATCCCGCCCCACAGGTAGTGGGCGAGCGCCGTGAGGAGCGTGATCCCCACGAGGGACGAGAACAGCCAGCCCTGGACGAACTCGAGCCAGGGCAGGCTGAACACGTAGAACGCCGGATCGCGGCCGAACAACGGCTCGGGGGTGCCGAACGCGAGGTCGGACCCGTTGCGCCACAACAGGAACGTCTGCCACTGGCTGCTGACACCCAGGCCAACGAAGAACGCGATGACCAGCGCGAACAGCGGGATCAACCACCGCGCGTACGGCTCGAACTGCATCCGGTAGCGCTCGATGATCTCCTGCTCCGGCGTCAGTGGAAGGTACCGGGGGGTGATCTTGCGGACGATCCACAGGTTGAGCCACAAGGCCGCGAAGAACGCGAGGCCGAACGCTAGACCCAGCACGACGCGGGTCCGAAGAACGCTCCAGAACACGTCTGAGAGCCCCACCTCCCGGAACCACAGCACGTCGACGAAGAACCCCGAGAGCGCCGTGAATACCAGGACCAGACCCGCCAGGACGGCGACGAGGACGACGATGAGTCGGCGGCGAGCGGACATCGGGGTGGGTGCCGGTAGGCGTACGACCATGTTCTCGGGTTCCCTCGGGCTCGGGCGCGGCCAGCGTATCACCGCCTTCGGGGAAGCAGTACCGCTACGCGGAGTCGCCCTCCAGGTAGGCGAGAGCGTCGTCGAGGCTCGCCACGGGAACGAGCTCCATGCCTCGATCGCCCGAGGCGCGCGCGACGTCCATGTTGCCCTCAGGCACCAGGAACACGCTCGCGCCGGCGTCGGCCGCGGCCGCGAGCTTCTCTCCGATGCCCGCGATCGGGATCACGGTCCCGTCGAGCGCGATCTCGCCGGTCCCGGCTACGGTCCGTCCACCCGTGAGGTCGACCGGCGTCAGCAGGTCATACAGGCCGAGCGCCCACATCAGTCCGGCCGACGGCCCCCCGATCCCACCGCTGGCTATCGAGACGTCGAAGGGGAAGCTGTTGATCATCGAGACGCCGACCAGCGGGTCCTCGCTGCCACCGCAGGGCTCCCGGACCAGCCGAGCCGTCTCCGGCTCGCCGTCGACCGACAGCTCGAAGGTGAGGGTCGCCCCAGACGCCGTTGCCTCGATCATGCGCTTCGCCTGCCGGTAGCTGTCCACCTCCTGTCCGTCGATCGACAGGATCCGATCACCCGGGAACAGTTCGCCGTCGGCGGCGCATCCCTGGACGACCCGCTCGACGAGGACGCCGTCGCCATGCTCCCGGGGATAGGCGGTGAGCTCGCGCATGACCACCGAGGTCGCGTCGAGCTTGCTCGAATCCATCTGCGAGATCGAGCGTTCGTGCTCTTCCTGCCGGTCCTCGCCGGCCTCGAACAGGTCCTCGCGTGGCACCACCCGGCGATCCGGGTCGATCCACGCGAGCAGGAGCCCGAGGCCCGTCAGCTGCGTCAGGCGGACCGACGTGAGGACGAAGCGCCCCTGAGACTCGTAGCGCGTACGGTCCTCGAACCGGATCAGCGGATCGACGGCCCGCGCCGGCCCGGGACCCACCGCGTACCAGGGCAGGTAGATGGTCGCCGCCAGGCCGAGCAGCGCCCCGAGCGGCACGAACCAGAGGTAACGTCGCCAGCGGACCATGAGCCCGATGGTACGGGCCACCTTCGCGTAGCACGGGAGGCGCGGGGTAGTCTGCGCGTGTGCCGTTCCTCGTCGTACTCGGGGTCTCGCTGCTCGTCGGCGGCGCCGTCTACCTGGCGACCGTGCGGCGCGAGGAAGAGGCCTCGGGGCTGGGATTCGGTGAGGACCGCGACCAGCCGTCCGAGAGGGGAACCGCCCCGGCCGCCGGGCCCGGGTACGCCTACCTGCGCGTGTCGACCGAGGGGCCGTCGGTCCAAGACAGGCTCCAGGGGTTCATCGGGGTCGTCGTGCTCGTTGGAATCGGTGCGGTGGTGCTCGCCTTCGCGATATATCAGGCCGGACACCTCATCGACCAGCTGTTCAAGTCGTTCTTCGGCGCCTAGGGCCTCGTCAGGTCAGCCGATCTCGGGCGTGAGGTCGCGGAGCTCGCGCAACAGCGCGTCGGAGAGCTGACCGTCCTCGCGCAGTCGCCCTTCGAGGTTGAGCTCGCCTGCGAACCGCTCGAGTCCCGCGCGCGTGAGCGCGTCGAGCTCGCCGGTCTCCTCCCCCCCGTATATCCCGCGGGCTGCGAGCCGCCGCTGGACCTCGGCCACCAACTCGGGCGTTGCGGGCAGCAAGGGATCATCGCGGATGAGGATCTCGCGGTCGAACGTGGAGAAGATCCGGGCGAGCTCCGAGGCGGCCTGCGGGTGATCGTCCACCCGGAGGTCAGCGTAGCGGTCGTTGCGGCCCTCGTACCCGCCGCCGGCGCGTACCACGAGCAGCGCCGCCGACTGACGCCCGCGCCGGTCACCACCCGTCAGATCGCCGGCGATGAGCGCTTGCAGCAGCCGGTCGACGAGGTCGCCGGTGGCCCGGCGGAACCCCTCGGCCATCGCCGCCACCACCTGCTCGCCCACCAGCAGGTTCCCCTGGCAAGCGAACCCCTCCCCGGTCACCCCACCGGCCCACGGCTCGCACCGGGATCCGGTGAAGGTGGCCACCCGCCCGCGGGCGTCCACCAGACCCACCTGGCGCTGCTCGCGCATCAACTTGTCGCCGAGCAGCAGGCGATCCAGCGCCTGCCGAGCCGAGATGCCGCCCTCCATGAGATCTAACCCCCGGGGGCCGTAGTCGGTGTTGGCCACTGATTGCGTCGCGACAGCCCCGGCGCCGGCCCGCGCCCACGGCACGACCGCGCCTACCGCGGGGAACTTCGAGGCGGTAGCCACGCCCCAGTCGCCCTTGCGCGGATCGGCCGCGACGATGGAGAACGTCATCTGCGCCTCACGAGTTGGAACGAGGACCGGTAGTCGTCCAGGTGCTCCAGCATCGCGCCCGCACCGAGCACCACGGTCTCGAGCGGCCGGTCGGTGAGGTGGACGGGCACCTCGCACTCCTGCGACAACAGCAGGTCCAGACCGCGGAGAAGGCCGCCGCCGCCTGTCAGGAACATGCCTGCCTCGAGCACGTCGTGGGTAAGC
>DATEDE010000139.1:0-14068 GCA_035286545.1 Actinomycetota bacterium
TTCGACCGCACGAAGACCCGCGAGGAGATCTACGCGATCGATACTCCGCCGCCGACGGTCAGCGGCAGTCTCCACGTCGGCCACGTCTTCTCATACACGCACACCGACGTCGTCGCTCGGTTCCGGCGGATGCGGGGCAAGGAGGTCTTCTATCCGATCGGGTGGGACGACAACGGCCTGGCGACCGAGCGGCGGGTCCAGAACTACTTCGGGGTGCGGTGCGACCCCTCGCTCCCGTTCGACCCGACCTTCGACCTCGACCGCCTCGACCGACCCGACGACGGCGCGGTGCCGGTCTCGCGCCCCAACTTCATCCAGCTGTGCGAGCGCCTGACGGCCCAGGACGAGAAGGCGTTCGAGGAGCTGTTCCGCCGGCTGGGGCTCTCGGTGGACTGGACTCAGACCTACACCACGATCGACGAGCATTCGCGACGTGCTTCGCAGCGCGCGTTCCTTCGGCTCCTGGATCGCGGGCTCGCCTACACGGTCGAGGCCCCGACCATGTGGGACGTAGACTTCCGCACGGCCGTGGCCCAGGCGGAGATCGAGGACCGCGAGATCGAAGGCACGTACCACCACGTCCGGTTCGATCGCGCCGACGGGAAGGGCACCGTCGAGATCGAGACCTCCCGACCCGAGCTGATCCCGGCCTGCGTGGCGCTCGTCGCGAACCCGTCGGACGAGAGGTACTCGTCGCTCGTCGGGAAGATCGTGCTCACGCCGCTCTTCGGCGCCGAGGTCCCGGTCGTGGCTCACGAGCTCGCCGATCCGGAGAAGGGCACCGGCCTAGCGATGATCTGCACGTTCGGCGACATCACGGACGTCACCTGGTGGCGCGAGCTCCGACTGCCCGCCCACGTTGTCGTGCAGCGCGACGGTACGATCGCGCCCTCGCGGTGGGGCGAGAAAGGGTGGGACTCGAGCGACCCCGAGGGCGCGACCCGCGCTCAGAACGAGATCGCGGGCCTGCCGGCCAAGAAGGCCCGGCGGAAGATCGCCGAGCTCCTCGATGCCTCAGGGCACCTGGTCGGCGAACCCGAGCCCGTGCGCCACGTCGTGAAGTTCTACGAGAAGGGGGAGCGGCCCCTCGAGGTCGTCGCCAGCCGCCAGTGGTTCGTCAAGACGATGGACCTGAAGGAAGAGCTGCTCGAGCGCGGCCGAGAGCTCCGCTGGCACCCCGCCTACATGGGCGCCAGATACACCTCCTGGGTCGAGGGGCTGAACGGCGACTGGTGCGTCTCGCGCCAGAGGTTCTTCGGTGTGCCCTTCCCTGTGTGGTACCCGGTGCGCGCGGACGGATCGATCGACCACGAGCATCCGCTGGCGCCGCCCGAGTCCGCCCTGCCGATCGATCCCTCGTCCGACGTCCCCGATGGCTTCACCGAGGACCAGCGCGGGGCTCCCGGCGGGTTCGTCGGCGACCCCGACGTCATGGACACGTGGGGGACCTCCTCGCTCTCGCCGCAGATCGCGGCTCGGTGGGAGGAGGACGAGGACCTATTCACCCGGCTGTTCCCGATGGATCTGCGTCCGCAGGCGCACGACATCATCCGGACCTGGCTGTTCTACACCGTGCTCAAGGCGCACCTCGAGCACGGGACGCTGCCGTGGTGGAACGCCGCGATCAGCGGGTGGGTGCTCGACCCCGACCGGAAGAAGATGTCCAAGTCCAAGGGCAACGTCGTCACCCCGATCGACGTGCTGGAGCGGTACGGCGCCGACGCGGTCAGGTACTGGTCGGCGAGCGCGCGGCTGGGTGTCGACACCGCGTTCAAGGACGAGCAGATCAAGATCGGTCGGCGCCTGGCGATCAAGATCCTCAACGCGTCGCGGTTCGTGCTGTCCTTCGAGGCCCCCGAAGGTGCCATCGCCGACCCGCTCGACCGGTCGATGCTCCGGCGGCTCGCGGAGGTCGTGGAGGAGGCGACTCGGGCGCTCGAGGACTACGACAACGCCCGCGCGCTCGAACTCGCGGAGCGCTTCTTCTGGGGGTTCACGGACGACTACCTCGAGCTCGTTAAGAGCCGCGCGTACGGCTCGAACGGTCCCGAGCCAGCGGGTTCGGCGATCTCAGCACTGCGGCTTGCGCTCGACACCCTGCTGCGGCTGTTCGCGCCCTTCCTGCCGTACGTGACCGAAGAGGTCTGGTCGTGGTGGCGACGGGGTTCGATCCACCGCACGCCGTGGCCCGGGACCGACGCGCTCGAGGCAGCCGCCGCCGACGCCGATCCGCTCGCGTACGAGGTGGCCGCCTGGGTGCTAGGCGAGGTCCGGCGCACGAAGGCGCTCGCGAAGGTCTCCCTGAAGACACAGGTCGAGCGCGTCGTCGTCGCCGACAGCCCGGAGCGCCTGACGGTCCTGGCCGGCGCCGAGCGCGACCTCCGCGAGGCCGGCAACGTCCGCGAGCTCGTCACGGTCGAGGGCGACGATCCGTCGGTAGAGGTCGTCCTCCCACGGGCCTGAGGTCGTGCGGTTCGACGAGGCCGTCTACGAGCTCGAGGCCCGGCAGCCCGAGCACCTCCCGAAGCCCGACCTCGAGCGCATGCGCGCTCTCTCGGCGCTCCTCGATGAACCACAGCGCACCTATCCCACGATCCACATCACCGGGACAAACGGCAAGACGACCACGGCGCGACTTGCCTCGGCCCTCGCCTGCGAGCACGGCCTCACGACGGGTCTGTTCACCTCCCCGCACCTCGAGTCGGTAACCGAGCGGTTCATGGTGTGCGGCGGACCGATCGGCGAGATCGAGTTCGGGCAGGAGTACGAGCACCTGCGTCCGTACCTGAAGGCCGTGGACGACTCGGCGGGGCCGGTCACCTACTTCGAGGCGCTCACCGCGCTCGGGCAGCTGTGGTTCGCGGACAAGCCCGTGCAGCTCGCCGTGATCGAGGTCGGCATGGGGGGCACATGGGATGCGACGAACCTGGTGAACGGCGACGTCGCGGTCCTGTGCCCCGTGGGGCTCGATCACCCCGAGCTCGGCTCGACCCTCGCCGAGGTGGCCGGGGAGAAGGCGGGGATCGTGAAGCAGGGCAAGGTCGCCGTCGTGCGGGAGCAGGAGCCCGAGGCGCTGGAAGTGATCGCCCGGCGGTGCGAGGAGCAACTGGCGACGATGCTGCTGGAGGGGCGGGACTGGGCCCTCGCCTCGCGCGCGCCCGGGGTCGGCGGGCAGGGACTGTCGATCAGGGGCCTGCACGGCGAGTACGAGGACCTCCCGCTCCCCATGTTCGGAGCCCACGCGGCGCACAGCGCCGCCGCCGCGGTCGCGGCGCTCGAGGCGCTGCTGGAGCGGGCCCTCGACGAGGAGGTGGTCCGCCGCGCCCTGGGCTCGGCCACGTCGCCGGGCCGGCTCGAGATCGTGGGGCGTCACCCTCTGATCGTGCTGGACGGCGCGCATAACCCGGCCGCGGCCACAGCGCTCGCCGATGCCCTGCCCGAGGCGTTCGCGTGGGACCGGCTGCACCTGGTCATGGCGGTGTTCGCGAACAAGGATCTCGCGGGGATCGTCGAACGCGTCGCCCCGCTAGCCGCGGTCGGCTACGCGGCGACGACCGGCAGCGTTCGCGCCCGCCCCGCCGAGGAGGTCTCGGCAGCGTTGGCGGCCGAGGGCCTTGCGACGGAGACCTTCGCGAGCATCGAGGCTGCCCTCGCTGCAGCGCGCTCGTCGGCGGGACCCGACGACCTCATCCTCGTGACGGGCTCTCTGTACACTGTCGCGGACGCCCGCCGGGCGCTGTTCCGGGAGGTCTCCTGAGATGACCGTGGGATCGACGCTGCTCATCGTGAAGCCGGACGGCGTGCGCCGGGGCCTGGTCGGCGAGGTGCTGCGCCGGGTCGAGGCCAAGGGCCTGCGGATCGTCGAGATGCGGATGATGACGATCGATCGCCCCCTCGCCGAAGAGCACTACGGCGAGCACCGCGAGAAGCCGTTCTTCGGCGAGCTCGTGGACTTCATCACGTCGGGGCCGGTCGTCGTCGCCCGTCTGCAGGGCGAGGAGGCGATCGACGTCTGGCGCACGATGATCGGCCCCACGGACCCGGCGACCGCGCCGCCCGGAACGATCCGCGGGGATCTCGGCCTGATCATCACCGAGAACATCGTGCACGGCTCGGACTCGTCGGACTCGGCCGATCGCGAGCTGAAGCTGTTCTTCGGCTAGGCCCTGTGGACGCGTCCGCGGTCCTCGCGCACGTCGAGGCCTGGATCGAGCGGCACCGCTCCCTGTTCACGGGCCCGGGCATCTCGATCGGTCTCACCGACCGCGACCGGACGATCGGGACGCTCACGCTCGGCGAGGCCTCGCGCGGGATGCCTCTGACGCCCGACCACCTGTTCCCGATCGCATCGGTGAGCAAGTCGTTCACGGCTGCCCTGGTGATGCGCGAACGCGAGGCGGGGCGCATCGACCTGCAAGAACCGGTGCAGAGGTTCCTGCCGTGGTTCCGACCGCCGTCGCGGTTCGGACCGATCACCGTGCACCACCTCCTGTCGCACACGTCGGGTCTCGCGAGGGGGCAGGACGCGACCGGGGAGGCTGTGGGTGAGCTGCTCGCGCTCTCCGAACAGGAGCCGGGGTTCGCGCCAGGGGAGCAGTTCGCCTACTCCAACAGCGGGTACAAGGCGCTCGGTCTGATCCTCGAGGTGGTCACGGGGCGACCATGGTGGGAGTCGGCGAGCGAGCGGATCCTCGGTCCGCTCGGCATGCACGCCACCGAGCCCACGATGACCTTCGACGTCCGGCCGCGGGTAGCGCCTGGCCACGTGTCCCCTTTCGACGATCGCCCGTGGCACTCGAGCTACGGGCTCGTGGAGGCGCCGTGGTACGAGAGCGGAACCGCGGACGGCACGATCTGCTCGAACGCGACCGACATGTGTGCCTACCTGCGGATGCTGCTCGCCCGGGGCGGCGACGTGATGTCCGAGGAAGGCTACGGCCTCATGACGTCGCGACACGCGTCCGACCCGGAGGAAGACCTCGGGTACGGCTACGGCTTGTGGACCCGCGACGTCGACGGCGTAACACACGTAGGGCATTCGGGCTCGATCCATGGCTATGTCGCCTTCCTCACCCTCGATCCCGAAGCGGGGTTCGGGGCCGTGGTGCTCTCGAACGGTGAGGGCGGCTGGCGGCTCCGACGCGACCTGCTGGCGTTCGCGCTCGCCTCGTTGCGGAGTGCGGCCTCCGGTCTCGCGCCCCCCGCGCTGCCTCCCACCAAGAGCCTCGAGTCCGTACCGGATGCCGAGTCCTACGCCGGCACCTACGGCGAGATCCGGTTCACCGCCCAGGGCGATCGCTTGGTCTTGGCGGCCGAAGGGACGCGGACGCCGCTCGAGACCGCCGGACCTGATGGGTTCGTGGCTCCCCTTCCGGCGTTCGCTAGGTTCCCCCTGGCGTTCGAGCGCCGCGACGGCGACGTCGTCGCCGTCGCCCACGGTCCCGAGTGGTTCGCGCGCGATGGCCTGGACGCTCCGGCCCCGGCTGTCCCGGACGCTGCCTGGGAAGGCCTGGTCGGTCACTACCGGGCCTACGGTGCGTTCCCCTTGAACGCGTACGTCGTCGTGCGCCGAGGGCGGCTGAGGATGTCCGATCCGGTCGGGCGGACCGACGACGAACTCGTGCCTCTGCCCGCTGGTGGGTTCCGTCTGGGCGCCGAACCGTGGGCCCCAGGCCGGGTGGGCTTCGACACCTCGATCGGCGGTCGAGCGATGAGGGCGGTCATCGACGGCGCGCCGTATTTCCGGCGGTTCGGGCTCTAGCCCCACCCGGACCCGTCCCGGACTACCGCCGTCTACGGCGACCTCTACGCACCACCTACTGCGTTTGCCCCGTGACGGCACATGCCCTCTGGCTGAATCTCCCCTGAAGCCCGGCGTCGTACTCGATATCGAGAGGGGAGAACCCGGATTGGTAGTAACCCTTGGCCTGACGCGGGCTCGTCGGCATGCCCAGGCCGCCGTCCGACTCCGGCCGGTGAGCGCGACACCCGCAGGGTGTGTCGACGCTACGACCTCGACCACGCGAGGAGGTCATCGCTCATGATGCGTTGGATCATCGGTTCGAGCCTGAAGGCTCGGCGCCTGGTCGTCGCCCTTGCGGCGGGGTTGTTGCTCTTCGGCATCGTCCAGGTCCGGAACATGCCCGAGGACGTCCTGCCAGAGTTCGCGCCGCCGACGGTGGAGCTCCAGACCGAGGCCCTCGGGCTGTCGGCGGTCGAGGTCGAGCAGCTGATCACCACTCCGCTCGAGCAGGACCTGCTGAACGGCGTGGCGTTCCTCGACGAGATCCGGTCCGCGTCGGTGCCCGGTCTGTCCTCGATCCAGATGATCTTCGAACCGGGGACCGACCTGCTGGACGCACGACAGGTGGTGCAGGAGCGGCTGACCCAAGCGCACGCCCTGCCCAACGTATCGAAGCCTCCGCAGATGCTGCAGCCGCTCTCCTCGACCAGCCGGGTCATGATGATCAGCCTCACCTCGGACGAGCTGTCCACGATCGACATGTCGATCCTGGCTCGATGGACGATCGGACCGCGACTGCTGGGCGTGCCCGGCGTGGCGAACGTGGCGGTCTGGGGCAACCAGGACCGACAGCTTCAGGTCCTGGTCGATCCGGAGCGCCTGCGCGCCAACGGCGTGACGCTCCAGCAGATCATCGAAACGACGGCGAACGCGCAATTCGTCTGCCCGCTCAGCTTCGTCGAGTGCTCGACGCCCGGTACCGGCGGGATCATCGAGACCGCCAACCAGCGGTTCGGGATCCAGCACGAGCCGGTCTTCGCTACGCCCGAGGACCTGGCCCAGGTGCCGATCGAGGATGTCGAGGGTCGACAGCTCGTCCTGGGGGACGTGGCCGACGTCGTCGTCGACCACCAGCCGCTGATCGGCGATTCCGTCGGTCCCAACTTGCTGCTCGTGGTCGAGAAGTTTCCCTCAGCCAACACGCTGGACGTGACGAGTGGGGTCGAAGGGGTCCTCGACACCCTGCAGGCCGGGCTGTCCGGCGTGCAGATCGACACCACCCTGTACCGGCCAGCGACCTACATCGAAACCGCCGGCGGGAACCTCATCACCGCGCTCCTGATCGGCGCCTTCCTAGCCCTGCTCGTCCTGGGGGCGTTCCTCTTCGATTGGCGCACGGCATCGATCGGCGTGATCTCGATCCTCGTCTCTCTCGCGACGGCAGGGCTCGTCCTGTCGCTCACCGACGCGACGCTCAACGCGATGGTCGTGGCCGGGCTTGTGCTGGGGCTCATCATCATCGTGGATGACGCGGTCATGGACGCGGAGAACTTCGGGCGACGGGTCCGCGAACAGCGGGAGGGCAACGGGGCGACGACCGCCAGGGTCGTCCTCGGCGCAGCGCTCGAGATGCGTGGCGCGGCCTCCTGCGCGGCGGTCATCATCCTCGTCTCGCTGGTTCCGGTCTTCTTCGCGGGAGGCACGTTCGGTGCGTTCTTCCCGTCGATCGCGTTCTCGTATGCGGTGGCCGTCATTGCGTCGATTCTGGTCGCCTTGATGATCACGCCGGGCCTGGCGCTCCTGATGTCGAAGGCGTCTCCAGGACGGCGCCAGTCCCCGATCGCCCGATGGCTCCAGCCGAGGTACGCGAAGGGTCTCACCCGCGTCATCGGGTCGGCGCGACCCGCGTACCTCGTGACGGGGCTCGTGCTCGTGACGGGGCTGGTCGTGGCGCCCTTCCTCACCAGACCGCAGGATCCGACCTTCGAGGACTCGAACGTGCTGGTGCACCTGAACGGGGCGCCCGGAATGTCCCTGCCCGAGATGCAGCGCGTCTCCGCGCTCGTGAGCGACGAGCTGGGGTCGATCCCGGGTGTCGCCGAGGTCGGCGCCCACGTGGGCCGCGCCATCCTCTCGGACCAGGTGGTGGGATCCGACGCCGGGCAGCTGTGGGTCACTATCGATCCCGGTGCCGAATACGGTGCCACCGTTGCCGCGGTCGAGGACGTGGTCGCCGGCTACCCCGGACTCGACACCGAGGTGACGACCTATCCGAAGGAGCGGATCGGCGAGGTGCTTCCGGCTCTCGGCGCGCCCGTCGTGGTCCGCCTCTTCGGCCAGGATCTCGACATCTTGCAACGGGAAGCCGAGCGGGTGCGCCAGATCCTCTCCGAGACTCAGGGGGTCGTCGATCCGCGCCTGGAGCTCCCACCGCTAGAGCCCGCGATGGAGATCGAGGTGGATCTCGACGCCGCTCAGGAGGAGAACATCAAGCCCGGGGACGTTCGGCGCGCGTCAACCACGCTCATCTCGGGGATCGTGGTCGGCAGCCTGTTCGAAGAGCAGAAGGTGTTCGAGGTCGTCGTCTGGGGGGCGCCCGGAACCCGAAGCAACCTAACGAACATCAACCAGATCTTGATCGACACCCCGGACGGAGAGCACGTGCGGCTCGGCGATGTGGCCGAGGTGCGTATCGCACCGTCCCCGACCGCGGTCCGACACGAGGCCGTCTCGCGGTACATCGACGTCGTCGCCGGCGTGTCGGGACGAGAGGTCGGCGACGTGCTCACCGAGGTCGACGACCGACTCGCCTCGGTGCAGTTCCCGCTCGAGTATCACGCGGAGGTTCTCCAGGACTCGGTCGAGCGCCAGGCCACCGACCGTCGGGTGATCGGTCTTGCGTTGGGAGCCGTGCTAGTGATCTTCCTCGTCCTCCAGGGAGGGGTCGGGAGCTGGCGGGTGGCGGCCCTCGCTTTCGTGATGCTGCCGCTCGCGCTCGTGGGTGCCGAGGTGGGCGCCTTGTTCGCCGGAGGCGTCCTTTCGCTCGGGGCTATCGCGGGCGCCTTCGCTGTGCTGGGGATCGCCGCCCGCCAGATCCTCGTCATGATCCGGCATCTCCAGCACCTCGAGCGTAGGGAGGGGGCAACCTTCGGTCCGGAGCTCGTCCTGCGCGGCGCGAACGAGAGACTGACGCCGATCCTCACGACGGCGTTCGCCACGGTGGCGGCCTTCCTCCCCGTCGTGATCGCGGGAAGCATCGCCGGCTTGGAGATCGTCCACCCGATGGCCCTGGTCATGATCGGGGGTCTCGCAGCGTCGACGCTGCTCACACTGTTCGTCGTTCCGAGCCTGTTCCTGCGATTCGGGGAGATCCGAGAGGCAGAGAAGACCGAGGTGTCCATGGAGCGCCTGATCGACCTGACGCGGTACGAGATCGCAGACCGTGACGGGCACGAGGAGCGCGAAGAGAAGGAACTCATCGGAGGAGGCAGGTAGATGCGCTCTCGGCGGATGATCCTGGGGTTGATCGCGATCGGCCTGCTCGTCCCGGCGTGCAAGGAAGTTGAGGCGTCGGAGGACTCGACGTATCAGGAACCCTCGACGCTCGTGGCCATCGACGGGTCGGACGTGAGCCAGGTGATCCTGACGGCCAAGGCAGCCGAGCGGATCGGCCTGGAGACGGCCTCGGTCGAGGCGGCTACGGACGGATCCACGATCATCCCGCACGCCGCGGTGTTCTACGGCCTGAACGGCGAGACCTGGACCTACACCAGTCCCGAGCCGCTGACCTTCGTCCGTGAGCCCATCACCGTCCGGGCGATCGATGGGGACACCGCGTACCTGTCGGAAGGTCCGGCGGCGGGCACCGCGGTGGTGACGGTCGGAGCGGCCGAGCTGTTCGGCGTCGAATCGGGCGTCGGGCACTGACCGAGGAAGGACGGCTCCCACCATGATGCGTTGGATCGTCGGGACGAGCCTGAAGTACCGGTTCATCGTCCTCGCGGTCGCGGGCTCGATGATGTTCCTCGGTGCGGGCCAGCTCCAGGACATGCCGGTGGACGTCTTCCCGGAGTTCGCGCCACCGAAGGTCGAGATCCAGACGATCTCCTGGGGCCTCAACTCGGCCGAGGTGGAGTCCCTCATCACCGTCCCGCTGGAGGAGGCGCTGAACGGAGTGCCGGGCCTCGACGTGATCCGCTCGAAGTCGGTGCCCGACCTGTCGTCGGTCGTGCTCTACTTCAAGCCCGGTAGCGACGTGCTGGAGGCACGCCAGTTGGTCGCGGAGCGCGTCGCGGCCGTTACGCCGAGCCTGCCGACGTGGGCGAGCCCACCCGTCATGATCCAGCCGCTTTCGGCGACGAGTCGCGTCATGAAGATCGGGCTTACCTCGGATGAGGTCTCGCTCACCGACATGTCGACGATCGCGTACTGGACGATCCGCGCCCGGCTGCTGCGGGTACCTGGGGTCGCGAACGTGCCGATCTGGGGCGAGCGGCTTCCCCAGCGACACGTCCAGGTCGATCCCGCCCTCCTGGCGGAACACGGGGTAACGCTGAGCCAGGTCATGAAGGCGACCGCCGACGCCCTGGACGCGGGGTTGCTGCAGTTCTCGGACGGTGCGGTGATCGGGACCGGCGGCTTCCTCGAGACCTCGAACCAGCGGCTCACGGTCCGTCACGTCCTGCCGATCCTTTCTCCCAGCGAGCTGTCCAAGGTCGTGGTCGTCGAACGCAAGGACGAGACGATCCTCCTCCGCGACGTGGCCACGGTCGAGCAGACCCAGCAGTCGCTGATCGGCGATGCCGTCATCAACGATGGCCCGGGGCTCATGCTGATCGTAGAGAAGCTCCCCTGGGGAAACACGCTCGAGATCACGGAAGGGGTCGAGGCTGCGCTCGAGGAGCTGGCCCCAGGGCTTCCCGGCATCACGATCGACTCGAGCATCTTCCGACCGGCGACCTTCGTCGAGGTGGCGATCGACAACCTGTCGAACTCGCTCCTGCTGGGCGTCCTGCTCATGGTCGTGGTGCTCTTCCTCTTCCTGTTCGACTGGCGCAGCGCCTTGATCAGCGCCGTGACGATCCCGCTGTCGCTCACCGCGGCTGGGCTCGTCCTGTACTGGCGGGGCACGACGATCAATACGATGGTGCTGGCCGGGTTGGTGATCGCCTTGGGTGCCGTCGTGGACGATGCGATCGTCGACGTAGAGAACATCGTCAGGCGGCTACGCCTGCACCGCCGGTCCAGTGACGATCGCACCATCGCGACGACGGCCAGGGTCGTGTTCGACGCGTCGCTCGAGGTGCGTGGTGCGGTCGTGTACGCCTCGCTCATCGAGGCCCTCGCGCTGCTGCCGATCTTCTTCCTCACGGGCCTGACCGGCTCGTTCTTCAGACCGCTCGCCATGTCCTACGCGCTCGCGGTGCTCGTGTCCCTCGTTGTGGCCCTTATCTGGACGCCGGCGATGGCGCTGATCCTGCTCCGCAAGGCTCCACTCGATCGGCGCGAGTCGCCCGTGGTCCGGGGGCTCCAGCGAGGCTACGACCGCCTACTGACGCCGATCATCCGCACGCCGCGCCCCGCCTACGTGACCGTCGGTGCGCTGATGGTGGCCGGCGCCCTCGTGGTACCGGCGCTCGGCCAGTCATTACTTCCCGATTTCAAAGAGCGTGACTTCCTGATGCACTGGTTGACCCCACCGGGCACTTCGCTCACGGAGGAGGTCCGGGTGAGCACGCTCGCCAACCGCGAGTTGCTCACGATCCCGGGGGTTCGCAACGCCGGATCCCACATCGGCCAGGCGTTCCTGATGGACGAGGTCGTCGGGGTCGACTTCGGCGAGAACTGGATCAGTGTCGACCCGGCGGTCGACTACGACCAGACCGTGGCCCGCATCAAGGAGGTGGTCAACGGCTATCCGGGGCTCTACCGGGACGTCCTTACCTACCTGCGCGAGCGGATCAAGGAGGTCCTGACCGGCGCGTCCGAGACCGTCGTCGTGCGGCTGTTCGGGCCCGATCTGGAGGTGCTTCGGACGAAGGCGGACGAGGTGGTGGAGATCCTCGCGAAGACCGATGGCGTCATCGACGCGCACGTCGACCTCGACGTCGATGTGCCCCAGGCTCAGATCGCGGTCGATCTGGCTGCCGCCCGCGAGTACGGGATCAAGCCGGGAGACGTTCGACGCGCGACGGCTACGATGCTGGCCAGCGAGGAGGTCGGCGATATCTTCGTGGGCGGCAAGGCCTACGACGTGCACGTGTGGACCACCCCCGAGTCGCGCGACAGCCTGAACGACATCCAGGTGTTGCCGATCGACATCCCGGGCGGCGGACAGGTGCTCCTCGGCGAGATCGCGGACGTGAGCATGGTCCCGATCCCGAACGTGATCCACCACGAGTCCCAGTCGCGGAGCCTGGACGTCGGCGCCAACCTGGATGGGACCCGGGACCTCGGGTCGGTCGTGAGCGAGATCGGGCAGGGCCTCGAAGATGTCGAGTTCCCGCGTGAATACCACGCCGAGATGCTCGGTGAGTTCGCCGAGCGGCAGGCCGCCCAGCGACGGCTCCAGACCTTCGCGGTCATCACAGTGATAGGGATCTTCCTGATCCTTATGACATCCCTAGGCAATGTGCGCCTTGCGACGCTCGCCTTCGTGACGATGCCGATGGCGATGGTGGGCGGCGTGCTCGCGGCGTACTTCAGTGACGGCGTGATCTCGCTGGGCTCGCTCGTCGGATTCTTCACGGTGCTGGGGATCGTCGCACGCAACGGCATCATGATGATCAGTCACTATCAGTACCTCGAGGAGTATGAGGGCGAGATCTTCGGCCCCGAGCTAGTGGCCCGCGGCTCGCGGGAGCGGCTCGCGCCGATCCTGATGACGGCACTCACGACGGGGCTGGCCCTGGTCCCGCTCGTGATCTCCGGCAACGTCCCGGGTCAGGAGATCGAGTACCCGATGGCGTTCGTGATCCTCGGTGGCCTGATCACCTCGACGCTGCTCAACCTGTTCGTCGTCCCGTCCCTCTACCTCCGGTTCGGCAAGTCCAGGCGTGACGCCGCTCGGGTCGCGGCCTCCGGCTGATGGAAGAGAGGCGGGGGGTTAGGACCACGGACATGGGTCGGGTGCGATCTCCGACGCAGGGGCCGGGAGGGATGATGCGCCTCCCGATCGCCTGGACTCTGCTGGCCGTGGTCCTCATGCAGGTGGTATCGGCGTGTACCGACGGATCCACCGGCGACGGTGACGGCGGCGGTCTGGTCTCCGCGCCCCCAACGGTCGGGGCGACACCATCACCCGTCGAGGTGACCGGGAGCGATGGATCGGGGATCATCACGGCGAGGGACTTCGATGTGGCCAACTTCGACGAACCGACCACCATCGACAACAAGTACTTCCCGCTGGAACCGGGGATGCGGTTCGTCTACGAGGGAGCGGCGGAAGAAGGGAAGCAGCAGATCGTCCGCCGCGTGGTGATGAGCGTCACGGGCCTCACGAAGGAGATCCTCGGGGCGCGCAACGTCGTGATCTGGGAGCGAGACTACAGCGACGGTAAGCTGACCGAAAGCGAGCTCGCCTTTTTCGCTCAAGACAACGACGGGAACGTGTGGCACTTCGGCGAGTACCCCGAGGAGTATGAGAACGGTGAGATCGTCGGTACGCCCACCTGGTTCGCCGGCCTCGCGGGCGCGCGGGCGGGGATCACCGTGAAGGCGGACCCGCAGCTGGGAACCCCGAGCTACGCTCAGGGATTCGCCCCACCCCCTGTCAACTGGGCCGACCGAGGGAGGGTATACCGGATGGGCCGCCAGACCTGCGTGCCCGCGGCCTGTTACCAGGACGTCCTTGTCACCGAGGAGTTCGAGCGCTCTAAGCCGGGTGCCTTCCAGCTGAAGTTCTACGCGCCGGGCGTCGGGATCGTGCGGGTCGGCTGGAGGGGCAAGAACGAGAAGGAGCAGGAGACTTTGGTGCTGGTCAAAGTGGCGCGTCTCAGCCCGGAGCAGCTGGCGAGCATGAACGAGCAGGCTCTGGCGATAGAAGCGCGCGCCTACGCGATCAGCCCGGACGTGTACGGCCAGACGATCCCTCTGGAGGCGCCCTAACCCGTGACGCAGACGCTGGAGCCCACACCCCCCGCCGACGCGCGATCGTCGGACAGGGTCACGCCGAGATCTCCCACGACATGGACGGGGCCCAAGCTGCTCATCGCCGTCACGGCGGCTGCCCTCATCCTCTCGGCGTGTGGTGGGGCTTCCGGCTCGAACGGTGAGGCGTCACTTCCCGGTATCAAGGAGTTCGGTCTCACCGAAGAGGAGTTCGCC
>DATEDE010000140.1:0-11530 GCA_035286545.1 Actinomycetota bacterium
CGAATCGGTAGGTACCTTCCCGGCCGCCCCGCATGACCTGCAGCAGGATCGATTCGGGTCCCATGTCGACCTCACCGCAGCGGGGGCATGTGGTCCTGATCGTGGTCATGACACCGGCTGTATCGGAACCGGCGGACCGCCTCTTGAGCGCTTCGGACCAGGTCCGGACTACCCTATCCGTACCGTTTCCTGGTCACGTCGGCCAGGCTCCGGACTCGGTCTTTCAGTCCTTCGGGGGTCACGACCTCGGCGTCGCTGCCCAGGCGCAGCAGTAAGCGCTCGACCCACTCCAGCCGGCCCGCCGGTAGGTCCACCTCCAGGCGGCCGTCGTCGAGCTCCAGCTCGCGCGTCGTCTCGTAGTACTCGGCCACCCAGCGCGCGCTCGGCGCCAAGCGCAGGGTGACGGCCACGTCGTCGCGACCGGGCGAGTACAGGGGTCGGCCCGCGCCCTCGAGCCCCCGGGGCTCGAACCGCACGCCCGTCTGCGCCAGCGAGCGGATCCGGTCGACGCGGAAGAGCCGCTCGGCTTCGGACCGGTGGTCCCAGGCGGCCACGTACCAGTTCCCTATGGCGAAGAAGACCTCCTCCGGATCGATCTCGCGCTCCGTCGTCTCCGCGCCCGAGGCTGCGTAGTACGCGATCCGGACGCGCTCGTGCTCGGTCGCAGCCCGCCTCAGCTCCCCAAGGACCTCGACCGCGCGGCCCTCTCCCGCCGCCTCCACGCGTTCGGGCAGCTCGCCGAGCGTCTCGGGTCCCAGGCCCCCTGCGAGCTTGTCGAGCGCGGAGGCGAGGGCCGGAGCCTCCGCGAGACCCGGAACCGTCTCGAGCGCCGTCCCACGTACGTACAGGGACAGGGCCTCACTCCTGTTCAGGCGCAACGGGCGGGCGAAGTAGTCGGCCATCGAGATCCAGACGCACCCATCCTGGATGTCCACGTCGATCAGGTCGCCCGGACCGTAGGGGGGGAGCCCCGAGACGAACAGCAGGCCCAGGTCGGCGATCAGGTCCTGGTCAGAGAGCCCGAACAGGCGGGCCGCCTCGTCGACCGGAGTGCCGGGATGCTGCACGAGGTACGGCACGACGACGAGCAGCCTTCGGAGGCGCTCGGAGGCCTTAGCCGACACATGCCGGTCCTCAGCTGGCACCGAGGGCCTCCAGCCGGGCGAGGACCTCGGCTCGAAGCTCGGGGGGCTCGATCGCCTCGGCATCCGGGCCGAACGAGAGCACCCATCCGGCCAGGCTCTCGCCCGGCTGCCAGGGCACGCGAACCTCTACCCACCCGTCGGGCCGCGTCGTCCCCACTTCGGCGCCCGCGACGCCGTTCGCGGCCCACCAAGCGACGTCGGGCCCGAAGGCTACCGTCGCCCTGGTCTGCGGCTCACCCGGCCCCCAGGGCCCGGCCTGCACGTGGTCGGCGGCCCGGAAGCCCTCCGGCGGCGCGCTTCCCTCCCCCGTGGACACCAACTCGCCCGCGATGCGCGACAGCCGGAACGAGCGGATCTGCCCGCGATCTTGGTCGTGACCCACCAGGTACCAGTGGCCGCCCCGGATCGCCAGGCCGAACGCGTCCACGCTCCGCTCCGAGCTCTCGCCCTTCGAGGTGCGATAGGCGAACCGGACGCGGCGCTGGCCCGCGACGGCCTCGGCCGCCTGCGACAGGTTCACCTCGACGTCGCCGCCGAGCCCCGAGCCGCCGAGCCCGGCCAGGATCCCCGCCTCGGCGCCGGACAGGAGCTTGCGCACCGCGTCCTCGGCCGAGGCGTCACCTCCCGAACGCGCGGCTACGAACAGGGCCGAGATCTCCTCGGGCGTGAAAGCGATCTCGGGAAGGTAGTAGCGATCCTTGTCGATCCTGTAGCCCAGCTCCACGTCCCACGCGTCGGTCGACACGACCTCGATCGGGACCCCGATGTCGCGGAGCACGTCCTTGTCGCGTTCGAACATCCGCTTGGCCGAACTCGGGTCCCGGTGCTCGTACCCCTCGCCGAGCTTCTCGCGGATCTGCTCGAAGGTGAGCGGCGTCTTGGCCTCGAGCAGCAAGGCGACGAGGTTGACCAGGCGCTCGAGCGGGTGCATGCGCGCGGCATCATACTTCCGGTATGTCGAGCGACCGAGCAGGCGTTCGCCTGCGCCGTGGCCGAGTGATCGGTGTGCTCGCCGAGCGCCCCGGCGCCGCGGAGCTCGAGGTCGAGGTAGATGGGGATGAGGACGGGGATCGGGCCCGCGCGCTCGTATATCCCGAGCTCGTCGGACCGGTCCGGACCGGCGACACGGTCCTGCTGAACACGGGCGCGGTCGCCCTCGGGCTGGGGACCGGGGGGCTTCATCTCGTGGTCGCGGTCGAGGGCCGTGTCCAGACCGAGCTCGCCCCGGGGAGCCACACGATGAAGGCGCGCTACCTGCCGCACCAGATCGCCGTAACGACCGTCGAGGAGACCCATCGCGACGCGATCGAGGGCTCTGCCGGTCTGCGCGGCACCCCGGTCGTCTGCGCGCCGTTGCACTCCATGGTGGCGCCGATCGCGGCAGGTGCGCGCGCCGCCGGCGCGGAGCGGGTCGCATACGTGATGACCGACGGGGCCTGCCTGCCCGGACCGCTCTCCCGCCTCGTCCCCCGACTGCGCGATACCGGGCTCCTCGACGGATGGATCACGTGCGGCCAGGCGTTCGGCGGCGAGCTTGAGGCCATAACCGTGTGGACGGCCCTGCTCGCGGCGGTCGAGGTTCTCGAGGCCGATGTGGTCATCGTCGCCGACGGTCCCGGCAACCTCGGGTCCGACACCACATGGGGCGTCACGGCCCTGGGCAGCGGGCACGCGCTCGACGCCGCCGAGACCCTCGGCGGCCGACCGGTGGCGGCGCTCCGGATCTCGTTCGCCGACGAGCGTGAGCGTCATCACGGCGTGTCCCACCACTCGCTCACGATCCTGGAGCGCGTGGCCACCTGCCAGGCGAACGTCGTGGTCCCCGCGCTGGAGGGCAGCGAGCGCGAGGTGGTGTGGGACGCGCTCCGCTCCCGGCGGCTCGAGGAGCGTCACCGTTTGGTCGAGGCGGACGGACGCCCCGCCCTCGAGGAGCTCGAACGAGCGGCCGTTCCCGTCGAGTCGATGGGCCGGACGGCAGCGCAGGATCCCGTCTTCTTCCTGGCGGCCGGGGCTGCCGGGGTCGTGGCGGCGCGGATGGCTGCCGGCTCCAAGGCTTGGCGGCACGACGACGCCTGAGGCGTCATCGGTCGGGCCGCCTCCCCGAACGGGGCTCACATGTGGGCTATCAGCTGCTCCACGCGCTCGTCGACGCTGCGGAACGGGTCCTTGCAGAGCACCGTGCGCTGAGCCTGGTCGTTCAGCTTCAGGTGCACCCAGTCGACCGTGTAGTCGCGCCTCTTCTGCTTCGCCATGCGGATGAAGTCTCCACGCAGCTTCGCGCGGGTGGTCTGAGGGGGCTCGCGCATCGCACGCTGGATGTCCTTCTCGGTGACCGAGCGCTCCATCATGCCCGCGCGCTCGAGCACGTAGTAGAGGCCCCGCGTCCGGTTGACGTCGTGGTAAGCGAGGTCCAGTAGCGCCACGCGCGGGTGGGACAGGGGCAGCTGGTGCTTCTCGCGGTAGCGCTCGATCAAGGCCTGCTTGGCGACCCAGTCCACCTTCCTGAGCAGTCGCTCGGGCTCCTGCAGGACCAGGGCGTCGAGCGCGTCGCGCCACTCCTCCAGAAGCTGCTTGGCCTGCGGGTCGGCGCCGCGTCGCTCCAGGAAACGCTCCGTGCGTTCGTAGTACTCCTCCTGGATCTCGATCGCCGATAGCTCCCGGCCGTTCGCGAGGCGGACCTTCTTGCGACACGACACGTCGTGGCTGACCTCGCGGATCGCGCGGATCGGATTCTCCAGCGATAGGTCGCGCATAACGGTGTTCGCCTCGACCATCCGCAGCACGAGGTCGGTCACACCGACCTTCAGCCACGTCGTGAACTCGGACATGTTCGAGTCGCCCACGATCACGTGGAGCCTACGGAAACGCTCGGCGTCGGCGTGCGGTTCGTCACGCGTGTTGATGATCGGCCGCGAGCGCGTGGTGGCGCTGGAGACGCCCTCCCAGATGTGCTCGGCCCGCTGCGCGATGCAGTACACGGCGCCTCGCGGCCCGTGCAGCACCTTCCCGGCCCCGCACCAGATCTGTCGCGTGACGAAGAACGGGATCAGCAGGTCGGCCATCCGCGCGAACTCGCCCTGGCGCGCGACGAGGTAGTTCTCGTGACACCCATAGGAGTTGCCCGCCGAGTCCGTGTTGTTCTTGAATAGGTAGACCTGCCCGCTGATGCCCTCCTCGTGCAGGCGGACCTCGGCGGCGGCCAGAAGGGCCTCGAGGATCCGCTCCCCGGCCTTGTCGTGGGCCACCACGTCCACGATCGCGTCGCATTCGGGAGTCGCGTACTCGGGGTGAGATCCGACGTCCAGGTACAGGCGCGCTCCGTTCTCCAGGAACACGTTGGACGAGCGTCCCCAGTGCACCACCCGCCGGAACAGGTATCGCGCAACCTCGTCGGGGCTGAGGCGACGCTGGCCGCGGAACGTGCACGTGACGCCGTACTCGTTCTCGAGCCCGAAGATGCGCCGGTCCATCCGACGAGTGTAGGGCCGGTCCGGCCGGAAGCCTGGAGGTTGTCGCCCATGAGGCTGGGGTCAACGCTCCCGCGCGGGGGCTTTCCGAGCTCAGTCGGCCAGGGTCGCGGCGACCTCGGCCTCGGACAGGCGGCGGAACTTGCGCCGGGCCGCACGGGTGCGGTCGAGGACACCGGTCTCGATGGAGCCGGCCTCCACGTCGCGCCCCTCTGCCGTGGACAGCGCCTTCACCGCCTCGCGGACGGCGGTGGGCAGGTCCCAGCCGGGCTGGTAGGCGGCCTTGACGGCGTTAGTGAGGTCCTCTGCGTGGCCGCCTATCGCGACGAAGCCGTGCTCATCGGTCACGGTCCCATCGAACAGCACGTGATAGATCTCGTCGTGGCCGCCGTCCTCCGCGACCTCGCCGACGAGGATCTCCACCTCGTAGGGCTTCATCTGCTGCGTGAAGATCGTCGACAGCGCTTGCGAGTACGCGTTCGCGAGGTCCCGCGCACGCACGTCCTCCCGGCCGTACGAGTAGCCGCGCAGGTCCGCGAGGCGCACCCCGCTGATCCGCAGGTCCTCGAACTCGCTGTACTTGCCCACCCCAGCGAACGCGATCCGGTCGTAGATCTCGCTGATCTTGTGCAGCGTCGCGCTCGGGTTCTCGGCTATGAACATGATCCCGTCCGCGTACTCGAGCCCTATCACCGACTTGCCGCGCGCGATGCCCTTGTGCGCGAACTCCGATCGATCCTTCATCAGCTGCTCGGGTGGCACGTACGGCATGAAGCTCATGCGGAGCGCTCCTGCAGCACGGCCTCGACCGCGGTGGCCACCTCAGCCTCCGGCACGTCCTCTGCACCATCGGTCGTGATAGCGACGACGTTGGGGAAGATGCCGCGGATCGAGTCGGGCCCGCCGGTGGCGGTGTCGTCCTCGGAGGCGTCGATCAGTGCCTCCACGGCGATCCTGATCGCCGCCGTCCGGTCCAGCCCGGGGCGCCAGCGCTTCTTGAGGGAGTTCTTCGCCGGCAGCCCGCCCGAGCCGGTCGTCTGGTAGTCGTCTTCCTCCCACCGCCCCCCGGTGGCGTCGTAGTAGAAGATCCGACCCTCGCCCCGCCGGTCGTCGAACCCGCCGAAGAGCGGGACCACGACGAGCCCCTGCATCGCCGCGGGTAGGTTCTGCCGGATCATCTGCGCCAGGCGGTTCGCCTTCCCCTCCAGTGATAGCCGGTCGCCGGTGATCTTCTCGTAGTGCTCGAGCTCGAGCTGGAACAGCTTCACGATCTCGAGGGCTTGGCCCGCGGCTCCGGCGATCGCGATCGCCGAGCGCTCGTCTGCCGGGAAGACCTTGCGGATCTTCGTGTCGGCGACCAGGTTGCCCGAGGTCGCCCGCCGGTCCCCCGCCATGATCACGCCGTCCGCGAACTTCAGCCCCAGAACCGTCGTCCCGTGCGGAAGCCGCAGCTCCCCCGCGGTCGACTCGGCCATCGGGAGGGCCTCGGGCCGGGCCTGGCGGACGAGGTCGACGAAGCTGGGGTTCGCACCTATCGCGCCGCCGGGCGGCAGCGACTCGGTCACTCCCCGCCCTTCTGGACGTACGACTTCACGAACTCCTCGGCGTTCTCCTCGAGCACCGAGTCGATCTCGTCGAGGATGTCGTCCATCTCCTCCTTGAGCTTCTCGCCCTTGGAGGTGGCCGAGACCTGTCCGGCGTCCTCGCCGGCACCGCCGCCGCCGGCTCGCTTCTGGACCTTCTTCTGTTCCTGCTCCTGGGGCACGGCAACCGCTCCTGTTCGCTCGGTGAGCGGCATCCTACCGCGTGGTTCCTCTAGGATCGGAGCATCTCGACGAGCGCGGCCGCGTCCTCGGCGCGCTCGAACAGCTCCTCGACGTGCTCCCGCGTCCCACGGAGCGGCTCCCGCGTGGGCACCCTCTGGAGCGCATCTTCCCCGGTGTCGAAGATCACTGAATCCCACGATGCCGCCGCGATCGCGTCCGGGAAGCGCGAGATGCTCCGACCCCTGAAGTACGCCCGGGTGTCCTCGGGAGGCTCCATCACGGCGCGCTCGATCTCCTCGTCCGTCACCAGGCGCTCGACCTTCCCCGTGGCGGCCAGCCGGTGGTACAGGCCCTTGTCCCGGCGGACGTCGTGGTACTGCAGGTCGATAGCGCGGAGCTTGTGGTCCGACCAGTCCAGGCCGTCGCGCTCCCGGTAGGCCTCTAGCACCCGGTACTTCGCAACCCAGTCGACCTCGCGGTGCAGCTGCATCGGATCGTCCTCCAGGGCGGTCAGGACCGCCTCCCAGCGTTCGAGGACCTCGAGGTGCTCAGCGGTGGTGGCGTCCTGCTCGACGTACTTCTTGGCGCGCTCCAGGTACTCCCACTGGATCTGCACCGCCGTGAGCGACCTACCGTCGGCCAGGCGGAGCGGCACCGAGCACGTCATGTCGCGCGAGACCTCGTGAAGGGCCGGGACGGGCGAGGCCAGGGTAACGTCGGGCACCTCATCGTCCTCGATCATCTTGAGCACCAGGGCGGTCGTTCCGAGCTTCAGGAACGTCGCGACCTCGCACAGGTTGGCGTCGCCGACGATCACATGTAGGCGGCGGTACTTCTCGGGATCGGCGTGCGGCTCATCCCGCGTGTTCACGATCGGGCGCTTCAGGGTGGTCTCGAGCCCCACCTCGGCCTCGAAGAAGTCTGCCCGCTGCGTCAACTGGTAGCGGTCCTTCGTCCGGTCGTCCCACGATGCTTCGGCACCGAGCTTGCCGGCGCCCGTGAACACCTGGCGGCTCACGAAGAACGGTGTGATCCCGATCACGAGACTCGCGAAGGGGACTGCGCGGTCGACGAGGTAGTTCTCGTGCGTCCCGTACGAATTGCCCTTGCCGTCGCTGTTGTTCTTGTACACGGCCAGGCGCTGCCCGCCGGGCATCGTGCGCTCGACCTCCAGGAGCGACCGCTCGAGCACCCGCTCTCCTGCTTTGTCGTGGATCACCAGCTCCCGAGGGCTCGCGCACTCGGGCGTCGAGTACTCCGGGTGAGCGTGGTCCACGTAGTAACGCGCCCCATTGGGCAGGATCACGTTCGCGAGCCCGAGATCCTCTTCGGACGGCTCGCGCATCTGGACGGGCTCGAACCCCCGGGCGTCGCGGAGCGGCGACTCCTGCTCGTAGTCCCAGCGGATCCGCCGCAGCGCGCCCGCGTACGTGCTGATCAGCAGCGAGGAGGCGATGACCGGGTTGAACTCCGGCGAGCCGACGGCCGAGATCCCGTACTCGGTCTCGGTCCCGATGACCTTGGGGATGGCCATCCGGGCACCCTACAGGTACTGGCCGGCGCTGACCCGTTCGACCTGCCGACCCTCGCCGTCCCCGTCACCCAGGAGCGTGCGCACGTACACGATCCGCTCGCCCTTCTTGCCCGAGATCCGGGCCCAGTCGTCGGGGTTCGTCGTGTTCGGCAGATCCTCGTTCTCCTTGAACTCGTCGCGGATCGCGAGTGCGAGATCCTCGATCTTGATGCCCTTCTCGCCCATGGAAAGGAAGCGCTTGATGGCCTCCTTCTTCGCTCGGCGGACGATGTTCTCGATCATCGCGCCCGAGTTGAAGTCCTTGAAGTACAGGATCTCCTTGTCGCCGCTCGCGTAGGTGACCTCGAGGAAGCGGTTCTCCTCCGTGGCCGAATACATCCTGTCCACGGTCTGCTGGATCATGCGAGACGTGGCGGCCTTCACGTCACCCCCGGCCCTCGCGACGTCCTCGGGGTGGATCGGCACGGCGGGGTTCAGGTACTTGCTCATGATGTCGCCGGCCTGCCCCGCGTCGGGACGCTCGATCTTGATCTTCACGTCGAGGCGACCCGGACGTAGAATCGCGGGGTCGATCAGGTCCTCGCGGTTGGAGGCACCGATGACGATCACGTTCTTCAGCGTCTCCACGCCGTCGAGCTCCGAAAGTAGCTGCGGCACGATCGTGGACTCAACGTCGCTCGAGATCCCGGTGCCGCGCGTGCGGAAGATCGAGTCCATCTCGTCGAAGAACACGATGACCGGCAGGCCTTCCTCGCTGCGCTCCTTCGCGCGCTGGAAGATCTGCCGGATCTGGCGCTCAGTCTCGCCCACGTACTTGTTCAGCAGCTCGGGGCCCTTGATGTTCAGGAAGTACGAGTGGGCGTCCTGGCGTCCGGTGCGCTCCCTCACCTTGTCGGCGAGCGATCTCGCGACGGCCTTAGCGATAAGGGTCTTGCCGCACCCGGGCGGCCCGTAGAGAAGGACGCCCTTGGGCGCCTCTAGCTGGTGCTCCGCGAACAGCTCCGCGTACAGGAACGGGAGCTCGACCGCATCGCGGATCGCCTCGATCTGCCCCTCGAGCCCGCCGATGTCCTCGTAGGACACGTCCGGGATCTCCTCCAGGACGAGCTCCTCGACCTCCTCCTTGGGCAGCTTCTCGAGCGCGACGTTGGAGCGTGGGTCGATCATCAGGGGATCACCCGCGCGGATCTGCTCGTCCAGCAGGCCGGCCGAGAGCGTGGCAACGAGCTCCTCGTCGCCGCGGCCGACGACGACCACCCTGTCCGACCCCAGCCGGTCCTTGACCTTCATGACCTCGCCGGCGCGGTCGGGCTCGAGCACCTCGACGACGTTGAGGGCCTCGTTCAAGATCACCTCGACGCCCTTGCGCAGCCGATCGGGCGCGAGGTCCGGCGAGACGTTCACGCGCATCTTGCGGCCCGAGGTGAACACGTCCACGGAACCGTCGTCGTTGGATGCCAGGTAGACCCCGAAGGAGGCTGGGGGCTGGCTGAGCTTCTCGACCTCCTCGCGAAGGCCCTCGATCCGCTCCTTCTCGGCCTCCAGGGTGCCGGCGAGCTTCTCGTTCTGGTTCAGGGCTCGCGCGAGGTCCGAGCGCGTCTCGAGCAGCTTCTCCTCGAGGAGCTTGACCTGGCGAGGAGCGTTCGTGAGGCGGCGGCGGAGCAGGGAGATCTCGTCCTCGAGGAAGCGGACCTGGGTCGTGAGCTCGTGGATCTGCTTCTCGTGGCGTTCCTGCTCTTCGCGTGGATCGGGCTCGGGCATCCGTCACCTCCCGCGTGGGCGGGAATCATACCTCCGGTCCCTCTCCCGGCCGAGGACTCCAGGTGAGGTCTTCCGGCCTATGGATACGGTTTTCGGCAGGCTTGGGGCCCGACCTAAGGACCGATCTTGCGAGCGACCGTGAGGAAGCCCGTGTGCGCGACCATCCGGTGGTCGGGCCGGACGCTGCGTGAGGTGACGTGCCAGGACCGGTGGAGAACCTCGAAGGTCTCGAGGTGGTCATACCCACCCCCCTCGAGCGCGAGCACGAGCTGTTGGACCTGGATCGTGGTCGGCAGGTAGCCACAGACGATCCCTCCGGCGACCAGGACCCGGCTGAGCGCCGGGAGGGCCGCCCAGGGCTCGGGCAGGTCCAAGATCGCGCGGTCGAAGCTCTCGCCCGCCTCCGCGACGCCCGCGAGGTCGCCCTGGCGCAGCTCGAGCCAGTCCGGGAGCTTGCCGAAGAAGGCCTCGATGTTCCTGGCAGCCTGAGCCTGGAACTCGGGGCGCAGATCGTAGGAGACGACTCGACCATCCGGCCCGGCCGCCCGGCAGAGCGCAAGCGTCAGGGAGCCGGAGCCGGTCCCGGCCTCCAGGACGCGCGAGCCCGGGAAGACGTCGGCCTCTACCAGGATCGCGCCCACGTCCTTGGGGTACACGACCTGAGCGCCCCGCGGCATCTTGAGCACGAAGTCCGCCATCCGGGGTCGGAACGCCCGGAAAGACATCCCGGTGGCCGAGTGAACCTGTGTGCCCTCGGGCGAGCCGATCAACAGGTCGTGCGGGACCCCCCCGCCGTGTGAGTGCCAGGTCTGCCCCGCCTGGAGGGTGACGAAGTAGCGCCTGCCGCGCTGGTCGACCAGAAGGATCCGCTCCCCCGGCTCGAAAGGCCGGCTCACGAGGGCCGCCCGGCCGCGTAGATCTCGGCCGGCATGACCTCGTCCGCGGTCTCGGCGACGAGCTGGCGCTCGCCGATCTCGTTCCTGCCGGCCGGCGGCTCGCCGAGGCGCTCGCCCAGTATCTGGGCCCGCGCTCGGCAGAAGGCGCAGAACCGGCCCGTGGTGGGCTGCGCGCACCGTTCGCAAGGGCTGAGCGTCGCGTCGTCCTGCGACGCGAAGAGCGGCGCCGCCCGATCCAGGTACGCGAGGAAGAACTGCGCCTTCGTGCCCGGAGAGGTCGCCTCGAGCTGGTTCATCGCCTGCTTGTAACGCAGCTGCGTGTTCCCGGCCACCAGCGGGCACTCCTCGACCACGTAGTCGATCCCCCTCAGGAAGGCGTACGCGGCCGTCTCGAGCTCCGAGAGCCGGTACAGCGGCTTCACCTTGCGCGCCAACCCCTCCTCGGCCGGCAGGACCGGGAACTGGCGAGCTATGTAGTCGGTCTGCCACCGGAGCGTGTTGCCGAGCAACGTGGCCGCCTCGTCATCCAGGTTGTGGCCGGTAGCGACGACGTCGTACCCGTGATCTCGCGCCGCCTTGTTGAACACGTAGCGCTTCGACAGGCCGCACACGGCACAGGTCGAGCGCGAGCCCTTCTTACCCGCGGTAGGCACGTCGAACCCGTAGTCGCGCTCTAGGTCTACCTCGATCAGGTGGGCACCGCGCTCGCGCGCGAAGGTGCGGACCACCTCGCCCGACCGCGTCGAGTACTCCCCGATCCCCAGGCCCAGGTACAGGCCGTCGGTCCGGTACCCGAGCTGCAGGAGCACGTCCCAGAGCGCCAACGAGTCCTTCCCGCCGGAGACCGCGACGAGGACCCGGTCCTCAGGTCCGAGCATGTGGTAGTGCTCGATCGCGCGCTTGACCTGCTCGTGCACGTGCCGCAGGAAGCAGTCGCGGCAGAACGCGGTGTTGTGACGCC
>DATEDE010000141.1:0-16306 GCA_035286545.1 Actinomycetota bacterium
CTGAAGGCCCTGCCCTACGTCGACCTCTGCATCAAGGACGCCCAGGCCCAGTCCCGGCGGTAGGCGTGCCGGTGACCACCGGGGTCGCGCGCAGGGCCCCCCTGCTCTTCGCGGTCGCCGCGGCCGCGCTCTTGCTCGACCAGGCGACCAAGGCGTGGGTCGTCGCGACCCTCGAGGGTCGACCGCCCGTCCGCGTGATCCCAGGGATCTTGTCCCTCAACTACACGACGAACTCGGGCGGCGCGTTCGGCCTCGGGCGGAGCGCTCCGTGGATCTTCGCGGGCGCCACGATCCTGGTCTCCGCGGTGATCGTGGTGGCGTCGCGCCGTCCGATGACCAGGACGACGGCAGTAGCCCTCGGCCTGATCCTCGGGGGGGCCTTCGGGAACCTCGCGGACCGGGCCATGAACGGACCCGGGCTGCGTGGCCAGGTGACTGACTTCATCGATCTCCAGGTCTGGCCGGTGTTCAATGTGGCCGACAGCGCGATCGTGATCGGCGCCGTCGTCCTCGCCGTAGCGAGCCTCGGCCACGGTGAGCGGGGCGAGGCGCCCGAGAGCGAACCGTCGTGAGGCGGACCTTCCAGGCCGGCTCCGGGCGGCTGGACGCGGAAGTGGCCTCCCGACTCGCGATCCCTCGTGCCGAGGCGCAACGCGCGATCGCCCTCGGCGGGGTGCGGGTCGACGGTCTCGCCCGACCGAAGTCCCACCGCCTGGCGGGCGGAGAGCTCGTCGAGGTCGACCTGGCACCGGCGCTCGACCTCCCGGCTGAGGGACCCCCGCTGGGGCTCGCGTACCGGGACCAGCACCTGGCGGTGGTGCGTAAACCCTCGGGTCTGCCGACGCATCCGACCGAGAACCGGCGGAGCGGGACGGTCGTGAACCGGCTCCTGGGGATGGGCCTGCCGCTCGCCTCCGGAGGGGGAGCCCTCCGGCCGGGCATCGTGCACCGACTGGACGCAGGGACCAGCGGACTGCTCGTCGTAGCCTGCGACGAGCCGACGTACGAGGCCTTGGCCGGCATGTTCCGCCGGCACGACGCCGACCGCCGGTACCTCGCCCTCGTGCGCGGCGTCGTCGGGCACGATCGGTTCGAGGTCGATGCGCCGCTCGGCCGGTCTGGCGCCAGGATCCGCGTCGACGCGACCGGAGGTCGCCGGGCGGCGACCTCCTTCGAGGTCCGCGAACGACTCGAGCGCGCCACCCTCCTTGAGGCGGCGCCTCGGACCGGACGCACCCACCAGATCCGCGTCCACCTGTCCGCGGTGGGTCACCCTGTCCTGGGAGACGGGCGGTACGGTGGAGGTGGCGACGACGCTCGCGCGTTGGGGCTCGCGAGGCCGTTCCTGCACGCCTGGCGGATCGCGTTCGACCACCCGGTCACCGGGGAGCGGCTCGACCTGGAGGACCCGTTGCCTAAGGACCTGGCACGCGCCCTCCGGCGGGTCAGGGGGGAGGTCTGACCCGCCGACCCCTCGCCGTCGGCCACGGCGCCGGGCGCGGGACGCTACCGTCGAGCCTTGGCCGCGTCCTTCAGGTAGAGGGCGTGCTGCGTGCGGATCTCCTCGCGAGATGCGAGCAGGCGGTCCTCGACATCGGGGGAGAGCGTGCGCGACTCGATCAGCCCGTTCAGCTTGGCGGGGTCGACCGAGAGGACCTGCTCCCACAGCCCCAGCGGCTCGAGGACCTCGCGCACCTTCTCATCTACCGGCGCGGTCACGTGTTGGGGACGTCGATCGATCGCCGAGCCGTCGGTGCCGAAGAGGCGTCGGTAGCCGTGCTCGTCCGCGAAGGCGTTGATCAGCGGACCCAGCTCGTCCAGGCGCCGGTACACGTCGCGTCCCTGCCGCTTCAGTGCGATCCACTCGTCGACGATCTCGGTCATCCGCGGCGCCGGGTCGCCCTGGTCGCGCTCGTGCCGGTGGCGGAAGAGCGGGCACAGGGCCTGGTAGTCGCACCAGTCGCACAGCGGGTTCTGGCGGGCCTCGAACATCCCCGATCCGATGCGCTCGGCGACGACGCCGATCCGCCGGTGGAGCTCGTCGACGTCGGCGGGCGTCCGGGTGGTGCTCATCCGCTGGCCCGGGAGCAGGTAGTACAGGGTGAGGCGTTCGGGCTCGATGCCCCAGACCTCGCGGGCCGCGAGGTGGTAGATCGATAGCTGCAGGTCCTGGTCGATCCGGGACTGGGGGGGAAGACGCCGGTTCGTCTTGTAGTCCACGATCTCGTACCCGCCGCCCGGGAGTCGGTCCATCCGGTCGATGATGCCCGAGAGCGTGACGCCCTCGATCTGTACCTGGAAGCGGAACTCGAGCGCGACTGGGATCCTGTAGTCCGGTGCGTTCTCGCGGTGGTACTGCGCGAGAACCTGGCGCCCGTGGTCGAGGTACATCCGCTCCTCGGACTCGCCGGAGAACCCGTCGGAGACCCACGCGGCCTCGAGCATCTCGTGAAGCTCCTCGAGGGAGGGCGCCACCGGGACGGGCCGGTTGTGGAAAAGGTAGAGCGCCTGGTGCAGGGAGTCCCCGAAGGACAGGGCGGGGGAGGGACCCTGAGGGACGCGATCCTCGTACTGGAACTTGAACTTGGCCGGGCAGGTTTCGTAGGTATTGATGCTCGAGTACGACAGCCGCATGGTGGTGGTCTTGGTCCTCCTGGCCTGGGCGGTTGCCTGTGGGACCGGGCGAGTCTATCCTTCGGTCCCCGGGAATCACAAGCATGTAAGTAATCCACAGGTTTCCCACAGCCGGGGCGGGATCTGCCGGAGGTGTCGGGTCGACGGTGAACAGCTTCGTCCACCTCCACTCCCACACCGAGTACTCGCTCCTTGACGGCGCTGCGCGGATCGACGCGTTGTTCGCGCGGGCCGCGGAGTACGAGATGCCTGCCCTCGCGGTCACCGATCACGGCGCCATGTTCGGGGCGCTCGGGTTCTACGAGGCCGGCGTGGCGGCCGGCGTGAAGCCGATCATCGGCGTGGAGACCTACGTCGCGCCCTCCTCGCGGTTCGAGCGCGCCCCGGGTGAGAGCGAGGAGAAGTACCGGCACCTCACGATCCTCGCTCGGAACGAGACCGGCTACCGCAACCTGTTGCGCCTGGTCACCGATGCGCACCTCGAGGGTTTCTACCACCGCCCCAGGGTGGACAAGGAGCTCCTGGCCGAGCGCGCCGAGGGCCTGATCGGCCTCTCGGGGTGCCTGGCCTCCGAGGTGGCTCAGCTCCTGCTCCGGGGCCAGGATGCGAAGGCCGACGAGGTCGCCTCAACCTACGCTGACATCTTCGGGCCGGGCGACTTCTTCGTGGAGCTGCAGGACCACGGCCTCGGCGAGCAACGCCGGATCCTGCCGGGGCTGATCGAGCTCGCCGGTCGTACCGGTCTCCCGCTCGTGGCGACGAACGACCTGCACTACACCGAGAAGCAGGACGCCAAGCCGCACGACGTGCTGCTCTGCATCCAGCAGCAGAAGGTACAGACGGACACGAACCGGCTGCGCTTCGACTCCGAGGAGTTCTACCTCAAGACAGCGCAGGAGATGCGCGAGTTGTTCTGCGAAGTCCCTCAGGCTTGCGACAACACGCTCGCGATCGCCGAGATGTGCGAGCTCGAGCTCGTATACGGCGACCGTGTCGATCCCAAGGAGCGGTTCCACGTGCCGCGGTTCGCGCCTCCGGACGGCAAGGACCGCGACACCTATCTGCGCGAGCTCGTCCTGGCCGGCGCGGGTGAACGCTACGACGAGCTCACGCCCGAGGTCGCCGAGCGCATCGACCACGAGCTCGGGGTGATCGCCTCGATGGGTTTCTCCGGCTACTTCCTGATCGTGTGGGACCTGATCCGGTTCGCGCGCGAGAACGGGATCCGCGTGGGGCCGGGCCGTGGGTCCGCGGCCGGCTCGGTCGTGTCCTACTCGCTGCGGATCACCGACCTGGACCCGCTGCGCTACGGACTGATCTTCGAGCGTTTCCTGAACCCGGGCCGGCTCCAGATGCCGGACATCGACATGGACTTCGACGAGCGCCGGCGCGACGAGGTGATCCGATACGTGGCGCAGAAGTACGGCAGCGACCACGTGGCGCAGATCGTCACGTTCCAGACGATCAAGGGCAAGCAGGGCATCCGCGACGCCGCGCGCGTGCTTGGGTTCCCGGCCTCGGTTGGCGACCGGCTCTGCAAGATGTACCCGCCCGCGGTGCTCGGCCGCGACTACTCGATCGAGAAGGCGCTCGAGTTGTCGGCCGAGCTCGGGGACGCTTACCACCGTGAGCCCGAGGCCCGCGAGATCGTCGACACGGCCCGCGCGCTGGAGGGACTGCGCCGCGAGGACTCTGTGCACGCGGCCGGGGTCGTCATCGGCGACGCGCCCCTCGTGAACTACCTGCCCCTCAAGCTCTCCAAGGACTCGCGCGACGACTCGCGGCGGATCGTCACGCAGTTCGACATGCACGGCGTCGAGAAGCTCGGTCTCCTGAAGATGGACTTCCTCGGCCTGCGCAACCTCTCGGTGATCGAGGACACCCTTTCGCACCTACGCCGCAGCGGGATCGAGCTCGACATCGACCATGTGCCGCTGGACGACGAGGCCGTGTACGCGATGCTCTGTCGTGCGGACACCACGGGCGTGTTCCAGATGGAGTCGCCGGGGATGCGCCAGCTGATCCGCGTGCTCGCGCCCGACAGGTTCGAGGACCTGATGGCGCTCGTGGCCCTCTACCGGCCCGGCCCCCTGAACGCGGGGATGCACCACGAGTACGCCGAGCGCAAGCACGGTCGCAGGCCGGTGGCCTACCCGCACGAGGACCTGAAGGACATCCTCGAGGGGACCTACGGGATCATGGTCTACCAGGAGCAGGTCATGCAGATGGCCGTGCGCATGGCCGGCTACTCGATGGCGGAGGCCGACATGCTCCGCCAGGCCATGGGCAAGAAGATCCGCGCCAAGCTGATGGTGCACGAGGAGAAGTTCATCCAGGGGTGCGTCGACAACGGCTACCCCAAGCGTCTGGGCGAGGATCTGTTCGAGCTGATGGAGCCCTTCGCCGACTACGGGTTCAATGCATCGCACGCATGCGCGTATGGCTACGTCGCGTACCAGACCGCGTACCTGAAGGCTCACCACCCGGTCGAGTACATGTCGGCGGTGCTCACCTCGGTGAAGGACGACAAGGACCGCAAGCCCTTCTACCTGAACGCCTGCCGACTGATGGGTCTGGAGGTACTGCCGCCGGACGTGAACGAGTCCGAGCAGGACTTCGCGCCGGTGAGCAGAGGCGAGCCCAAGGTCCGCTACGGCCTGTCGGCGGTCCGCAACGTCGGGGGCGGCGCTGTGCAGCAGATCATCGACGCCCGACGCGCTAAGGGCGGGTTCACGGCCTTCGCCGACTTCTGCCGCAAGGTCGACCCGTCGGTGCTGACGAAGAAGGTGCTCGAGAGCCTGATCTACGCGGGGGCGTTCGACTCGCTCGGCTACGCCCGTCGGGGCCTCGTCGAGAACCAGGACAAGGTCTCAGGACCGATCGCGGCCGAGCGCAAGGCGGAGACCGCGGGGCAGTTCTCGCTGTTCGGCGGCGGCGAGCAGGCTGCGACCGAGATCGACGAGGCCGTGATCACGGCTGACGAGTTCGACCAGCGCACGCGGCTGCGTCTGGAGAAGGAGATGCTGGGGCAGTTCGTCACGGATCACCCGCTGCTCGAGGTGAAGGACCGGCTGGCCGCCCTGGCGGACATGCCGATCGTCGAGCTCGAGACCCTCGGCGACGGCGACCTCGTCACGGTGGGGGGCATCGTCGCGGGCGTGACGCGCCGCTACACGAAGAAGGGCGAGCCCTACGCGCAGTTCCGCCTGGAGGATCTTGCCGGCGGGGTCACGGTGGTGGTGTTCCCCGGGCAGTACGAGAGCCTCGCCCCGCTGCTCGAGGATGACTCGATCATCCTGGTCAAGGGTCGCGTCGACCGTCGGGGACGCGGGGAGGAGCTCCAGCTGAGAGCGGTCGAGGTCACCGAACCCGATCTGGGCGGACCGGGCAGGCCTGCCGAGCCGGAGGGGACCCTGGTGATCCAGCTCGGAGCGGCTAGTTGCACGGCCGCCGTCATCGCGAAGCTGAAGGAGCTGCTCGCCGGGCACCCCGGCGGCACCCCCGTGCAGATGAGGTTCGTCTCCGCTCAAGGAGCGCGGCCGCTGGAGGTTGGGACGTTCAAGGTCACGCCCGGCGAGGGGCTCCTCTCGGAGCTCCGCCTGCTCCTTGGACCGGACGCGGCGGCGATCGAGCGCCGGCGGCGGGCCGTGGTCGAGATCCCGGAGGCGGCCACCGCCCCGGCCCGCTCCTGAGCGACCCTCGGTACCCTCTGACGATGCCGTTCGAGGTCATCCCCGCGATCGACGTTGGTGGTGGCCGGCTCGTGCGGATGGGGCCGGGCGGGCCGACGCCGGTTGAGTCCTTCGGGGGCGAGCCCCTCGCCGCGGCGGAGAGCTTCGTCGAGGCGGGTGCGCGGCGGCTGCACCTGGTAGACGTGGACCTGGCGTCCACCGGGGTCTTCGGGGCGCTCGAGTTGGTCGCGGCGTTGGTGAAGCTCGACGTCCCCGTGCAGGCGAGCGGCGGGGTCGGCGCAGCATCCCAGGTGAGCGCGCTCCTTGACGCCGGAGCCTCTCGCGTGGTGCTGGGCTCGGCCGCGCTCGCGTTCCGCGACGCGACCGAGAAGCTGCTCGCGATGTTCGGCGAGGATCTCGTCGTGGGTATCGAGGCGGACGGACCGACCCTCACCCCGCGCGGCGGCGGTCGCGAGCTCCCCCTGTGGGACACGCTGCTGTGGCTCGGAGACCTGGAGGTCTCGCGGTACCTGTTCACCGAGGTCGGACGCGTCGGGAGCCTGGCTGGTCCGGACCTGGACGGGATCTGGGCGCTCGCGACGCACACCGCTAAGCCTGTGCTGGCATCGGGAGGCATCCGAAGCGTCGAGGACCTGAGGGCCGTCGCCGCTCTCGGGGAGCCGGTCGAGGGCGCGGTGGTTGGGCGGGCCCTGTACGAGGGGTTGGACGCGCGCCGGGCGCTCCTCACCGGGTCGGACTGAGGCGCCGCCGTACACTTCGTGGCTCCGATGGGGTTCCTGACCGAGATCACCGACGATGTCCGCCGGCGCCTGGAGCGCTCGCCGCTCGACGAGTCCGGACTGATGGCGCTGGCGATAGGGCTGCCCCCAGCTCGCCCGTTCCATGGCGCCCTGCGGACGGGCGGCGCGCCGGCTGTGATCGCCGAGATCAAGCGCTCGTCGCCCTCGGCCGGCAAGATCGCGGAGGCCGATCCCGCGGCAAGGGCTCGCGCGTACGAGGCTGCCGGCGCCGCCGCCGTGTCGGTCCTGACCGAGCCCATCCACTTCGATGGGTCGCTCGCGGACCTGCGTGCCGTGCACCTCGCCGTCGGCGTCCCGGTCCTGCGCAAGGACTTCCTCGTACACCCCGCGCAGGTGATCGAATCCCGCGTCGAGGGGGCGGACGCCGTGCTGCTGATCGCCGCGGCGCTCTCGGCGACGGAGCTGATGGCGCTCGTCGCTGCGGCCGCGGACCTTGGCATGGGCGCGCTCGTCGAGACGCACTCGGAGGCGGACCTCGAGAAGGTCCTGACCACCGACGCCTCCGTGATCGGCGTGAACGCGCGAGATCTCGAGTCGCTCGAGGTCGATCCAGCCCGGGCGCTCGCGCTGCTCGCGCTGGTCCCCGACGACCGGGTCGCGGTGCTGGAGAGCGGGATCGCGTCTCGCGCCGACGTCGAGCGTGCCGCAGCGGCCGGGGCGCGCGCGGTTCTGGTCGGCGAGGCGCTGATGCGCGCAGCGGACCCAGCCGCTACCCTCCGCGAGCTGAGGGGAGCGGCTTGAACGCGCCGACCGCCCTTCCCGATGCCCGGGGCCGCTGGGGGTCCTACGGCGGGCGGTTCGTCCCCGAGATCCTGATCCCAGCGCTCGACGAGCTCGGGGGGGCGTGGGCGGACCTGCGCGACGAACCGGGGTTCCGCGGCGAGCTCGACGCTCTCCTTCGGGACTTCGTGGGCCGCCCGTCGGCGCTCACGTTCGCGCCCCGCCTGTCGGAGCGGACCGGGTGCCGCATCTACCTCAAGCGCGAGGACCTGAACCACACCGGGGCGCACAAGATCAACAACACGCTCGGGCAGGTGCTGCTGGCTCGACGCCTGGGCAAGTCCAGGATCATCGCCGAGACCGGCGCGGGGATGCACGGCGTGGCGACCGCAACCGCCTGCGCGCTGTTCGGGCTGCCGTGCGTCGTGTACATGGGCGAGGAGGACACCGTCCGTCAGGCGCCCAACGTGGCGCGGATGCAGTTGCTCGGAGCCGAGGTCGTTCCGGTGACCTCGGGCAGCCGAACGCTGAAGGACGCACTGAACGAGGCGCTGCGCGACTGGGCCGCTAGCGTGCGCGACACCCACTACGTGCTGGGCTCGGTGGCGGGGCCGCACCCGTTCCCCGCGCTCGTGCGGGACCTGCAACGGGTGATCGGCGACGAGGCCCGAACCCAGCTCCTCGAACGTGAGGGCCGCGACCCCGACGCCGTGGTGGCGTGCGTCGGCGGCGGCAGCAACGCTATCGGGATCTTCGAGGCGTTCGTGCCAGAGCCCGGGGTCCGGCTGATCGGCGTGGAGGCGGGCGGTCGCGGCGACGGCCTGGGCGACCACTGCCGCTCGCTCACCCTTGGGGAACCCGGGGTCCTGCACGGCGCCTACTCGTACCTGATCCAGGACGAGCATGGTCAAGTGGTGCAGACGCACTCGATCTCGGCGGGCCTGGACTACCCGGGCGTCGGACCCGAGCACTCGTACCTGAAGGACGCCGGGCGCGCCGAGTACGTCTCGGCGACCGATGCCGAGGCTCTCGAGGGCTTCACCGCGCTCGCCATGCTCGAGGGCATCCTCCCGGCGTTGGAGCCCGCGCACGCTATCGGCTGGCTGTTGCGCCGCCCCCTGCCCGAGGGCTCGCTCGTGCTCGTGAACCTGTCCGGCCGTGGGGACAAGGACCTCGACACCGTCCGCCGGGCGCTCGGGACGATGCCGGGTGCCTAGCGTCGAGGCGGCACTGCGCGCTCGGATCGACGGTGGCGGCCGGGCGTTCGTCCCGTACGTGACGGGAGGCGCGCCGGGGTTCGATGCGGACGTGCTGCGAGGGCTCGAGGCCGCCGGGGCGGACGTGGTGGAGGTCGGGATCCCGTTCTCGGACCCCGTGATGGACGGGGCCGTGATCCAGGAGGCCTCGCGGCTCGCCCTCGAGGCGGGCGCAACACCCGAGAGAGTGCTGGCGACGGTGCGCCAGGCCGCGCTCGGTGTTCCGGTCGCGGTCATGACGTACGCGAACCCCGTCTGGCGCCTCGGCCACGAGGCGTTCCTGCACGAGTGCGTGGGCGCGGGCGTCTCGGGTGTGATCGTGCCGGACCTCCCGGTCGACGAGGCGGCCGGATGGGTCGGCGCCTGCGCGGCATCCGGCGTCGAGCCGATCTTCCTCGCGGCGCCGGGCACGAGCCGGGAGCGCCTGGCGGAGATCACGGAGGTCTCCCGCGGGTTCGTCTACTGCGTGGCCACGTACGGTGTGACCGGGGAACGGGAGACCCTCTCCGAGACCGCCACCGAGCTCGTGGGACGCCTGCGGCCGCTGACGGAGCGTCCGCTCCTGGTCGGCGTCGGGATAGGCACCCCAGGGCAGGCCTCGGCGGCTTGCGGTTTCGCGGACGGGGTGGTCGTGGGAAGCGCGATCGTTCGGTTGCTGTCCGCGGGGGATCGAGACGGGGCCACGCGCCTGGCGACCGCCTTCCGGGCGGCGATCCATGCGTGATCCAGGCTTGGCATCCCGGCACCCACGCAGTTCCGTACATCTGCCTGAGGACGGAACTCGGGTGGCTGCCGAGGGCAGGATGTGGTAGGTAGCAACATCACGTAACGGGAGAAAGGGGGCGCCCGGGACGGATCCGACTCGTTCGATCGATCCTTGGAGCAGGATCAAAGTTAGTCAACGGAACGAAGGGGGGACAGATGAGGAAGCGCAGGTACTTCGCGCTTTTCGCGGTATCCGCCGCGCTCTCGCTCGTCGCCGCCGCGTGCGGCGAGGATGAGGGCGGGGGCGAGACCGGCGCCACCGGAGGCGTCGAGACGGGTACCACGGGGGGAGCGGTTGACTGCACGGCCGACCCGTTCGGCTGCGTAGAGATCGCGGCCGGTGACCCGATCCAGCTCGCGTCGCTGTTGGCCATCTCCGGGGACGTCGCGTTCCTGGGGACCGACAGCAACAACGGGATCATCCTGGCGATCGACAACCTTGACGGGTCGCTCGACGCAGTGCCGGGTCAGCTGCTGGGCCATGACGTCACGCTCCAGCAGGAGGACGACCTGTGCTCCGCCGAGGGCGGCTCGAGTGGCGCGACCGCACTGGCGGCCAACCCCGACATCGTCGCCGTGATCGGGACGTCGTGCTCGAGCGCCGCGCTCGGCGTCGCGGACACGATCCTTGGCGACAAGGGCATCCTGTTGTTCTCGCCGTCGAACACCAACCCCGGGCTCACGTCGGAGGAGGCGCACCAGGACTTCTACGCGCGCACCGCGCACAACGACAAGATCCAGGGCGCCATCGCCGCCGAGTTCGTCTACAACGAGCTCGGCATCACGACGGCCGCGACGATCAACGACGAGAGTCCGTACGCCGACGGCCTCGCCACCGCCTTCCGCGACAACTTCGAGGCGCTCGGCGGCACGATCACGCTGGTTGAGCAGGTCAACAGCGCGGACACGGACCTCGGTCCGGTGCTCACGAGCATCGCCGAGGGTGAGCCGGGGATCGTGTACGGGCCGAACTTCCCGCCGGTCTGCGGTCTGACGTTCCTGCAGGGCGCCGACATCCTCCCGGAGGGAACCGTCCATATGGGCGCCGACGGTTGCCTGGAGAGCTCGTTCATCCCGCAGGTCGGGGATGCCCCCGGGTCCTACTACGCCTCCTCGCCGGACGTGACCGTCTTCCAGGGCGGCGCGTACTACTCGGACACGTTCATCCCCGCCTACGAGGACCAGTTCGGGACCGAGCCGACCTCGGTGTTCCACGCACACGCGTTCGACGCGGCGAACGTCCTGTTCGACGCGATCGAGGCCGTGGCCGTGGACGACGGGAGCGGGAACCTCACGATCGCCCGGACGGCTCTCAAGGACGCGGTCTTCGCGACCACCGGATACGAGGGGATGACGGGGATCATCACGTGCACCCCGCTCGGTGACTGTGCGACCGACGTCACTATCGGCATCTTCGAGTACCCGAACTGGCCGGTAGAGGGCGGCACCAAGCCGACCGACGCTATATACGTGGACACGAAGACGCTGGCCGACGTCCTCTAGTCCCAACGAGAACGCGAGCTGCGGGTGGGCCCTGCCCACCCGCAGCGTCGCGCTTGGGGATGGGCTAGGCTCGCGCACGCGATGGGCACGGTGACCGAGGAGCAGGTGCGAGGCGCACAGCTCGGGCGGCTCGAGCGCCTGCCTTGGCGGAGGGTCATCCTGATCGTGCTCTCGGTGCTGATCGTGTCGATCGTCACGATCGGGGCTTACAAGACCCTCACGCTGCCGGCGGACGCACGCTACTCGGCCGCGGCATGGCGCGACTTCATCGTCCTCGGCTTGGCCCAGGGCTCTATCTACGCGCTGATCGCCCTCGGCTACACGCTCGTCTACGGGATCCTGCGGATGATCAACTTCGCTCATGGCGAGGTGTTCATGTTCGGAGCGTTCGCCGCGTTCTTCTTCTCGGACGCCTTCGAGGCGAGCGGGTTCCTCGATAGCAATTCCGTCTCATCGATGGCCATCCTTCTCGTCGTGGCGATGTTGACCTCGATGGGGGTCGCCGTGCTGTTGGAGCGGATCGCCTACCGGCCGCTGCGCAACGCCCCACGCCTCGTGCCGCTGATCACGGCCATCGGCGCCTCGCTGTTCCTCCAGAACACCGCCCGCGGCTTCTTCGGGGCGCAGTCGAAGGGGTTCGGGGTACCCACGGCGCTCGAGGGGACATGGACGATCTTCGGTCTCACGCTCGAGCGGACGCAGGTCGTCGTCTTCGTGACGGTGATCATCGCGGTCGCGGGTCTCTCGCTGTTCATCGCGCGGACAACCACCGGGAAGTCGATGCGAGCGGTCGCCGCCGATAGCGAGATCGCGAGCCTGATGGGGATCCACGTGGATCGGGTGATCGTCACGACGTTCGCGATCGGAGGGCTGCTCGCGGGCGTCGCGGCCGTGCTGTTCTCGATCACGTTCCAATCGGTGAACTTCTCCATGGGGTTCCGGCCCGGCATCGCCGCGTTCACGGCGGCAGTGCTCGGCGGGATCGGCAGCATCTCCGGCGCGGCGCTCGGGGGCATCACGATCGGGCTCATGCAGTCACTTGGGCCGGCGCTGATCCTGACCGGCTACAACGTGCCGTCACCGTTCCAGCTGAAGGATGCCTTCACGTTCCTGGTCCTGGTCCTCGTGCTCATCTTCCGACCGGGAGGACTCCTGGGATCCGGAGAGGCGGAGAAGGTGTGATCGGCGGCGTAGCGCGCCGCTCTATCGTTCGGGGCGGTCTGATCGGGGGGGTCGCCGCGATCTACGTCGCCCTAGTCGGGCTCTACACGAAGTTCGCCGACCTCGAGCTGGTCGGCGAGCAGGTCACTCTCGGCAGGGTGTTGATCGTGGCCCCGGCGCTCGTCGCGGCGTACGCGGTTACACGCCCCCGGATCGTGGCCGGCGAGCGACGGCCGGTCGCGTTCGGTCCCGGCGTGGCGGCGGGGGCGCAGACCGGGGCCGTCACAGGTGCGGCGTTCGCGGCCGCCGTCTGGTTCGCGTACTGGTTCGGCATCGATCGGATCCGCGAGATCTTCGTATCGGTGACCGAGCCCCTGATCGAGTTCCTGACCTTCGGGCAAGGGGTTCCCGCCGGCCTGCCGCTGCTCGTCGGTGCGAGCGTTGTGGGGGGCGCCGTGGGCGGGTTCGCGCGAACGGCTCCGGCGCGCGTCCGCGATCCAGTCTCGATCGGGGTCGTCGCGGTCCTGCTCCTCGGGCTGCTGCAGCGGATCGTGCCGATCGTGTTCGTGGAGCTCGGCTTCGAGGCCAGGTGGCTATACCGTTCCGGCAGCGGCCTCACGCTGCTGGGCGCCGCTCTGATCTTCGTCGTCGCCGCGGGAGCGAGCGTGGCGTGGGACCGCGGCGCTGAGCGGGCGCGCGACCGCGTCCGTAAGACCGTGGAGACGGCGCCGGCGGCGCGGCTCGGCCTGCTGGTCGGGATCCTCGCGACCCTCTTCGTCCTGCCGCTGCTGTTCGGTTCGGTGATCTCCGAGGTCCTCTCCCAGGTGATGGTCTACGTGCTGCTCGGCATCGGTCTGAACATCGTGGTCGGCTACGCGGGACTGCTGGACCTGGGCTACGTCGCCTTCTTCGCGTTCGGCGCGTACTCGACCGCCGTGCTCACCGGCGCGTTCCTCAACACGACGACGGGCGCGGCGGAGCCCGCACTGTCCGCGGATCTCAACTTCTACGTCGCCGTGTGGCTCGTCGCGCTGCTCGCGGCGGGCGTGGGACTCCTGATCGGCGCACCGGTTCTCCGGCTCCGTGGCGATTACCTTGCGATCGTCACGCTCGGGCTGGGTGAGATCGTCAGCGTGATCACGGCGTCCAGGTGGGCCCAGCCGCTGATCGGGGGCCCCCAGGGGATGCGGGGGGTGACCAAGGCACAGATCGGCGGGTTCAATCCCCAGGACCACCCGCAGCAGTTCTACTACCTCGCGCTCGCGTTCGTGCTACTCGCCCTGTTCGTTTCCTGGCGCCTGGCATCCTCGCGTATCGGCCGTGCGTGGAACGCGATGCGCGAGGACGAACAGGTCGCGGACGCGATGGGCATCAGCATCATCAAGTTCAAGTTGCTGGCGTTCGCCATGGGCGGTGCGATCGGGTCTCTCGGAGGGGCGCTCTTCGCCGTCAACCTCGGCTCGCTCACACCGGCGAGCTTCGAGATCCTCGTGTCGATCACAGCGCTCGCCGTCGTGATCCTCGGCGGGCTCGGCAGCCTGCCCGGGGTCGTGGTGGGCGCGCTGGTGCTGATCGGCCTGCCCGGGCTACTCCGCGAATTCGAGGAGTACCGGCTCCTCATCTACGGCGGCGCGCTGGTAGCGATCATGGTCCTTCGGCCGCAGGGCCTGATCCCGAACGTCCGGCGGAGTCGCGAGCTCGAGCAGGAGGAGGTCACACAGGACGCATGGGCGAAGGAAGTGACCGGCGAGGCCGAGGCGATCGCTGCGGTCGTGCCCGGTGGGACCCTCGGTGTCGAGCCGGAGGACCTCGAGTGAGACACGACGGCCACCTGCTCGAACTCACCGGTATCGGCAAGCACTTCGGTGGCCTGTACGCGCTCTCGGGGCTCGATCTGTATGCCGATGAGGGTGAGATCGTCTCCGTGATCGGTCCCAACGGCGCCGGCAAGAGCACGATGTTCAACGTCGTCACCGGGCTCTACCCGCCGGACGACGGCGATGTGCGGTTCCGGGGCGAGAGCATCGTCGGTCTGGCGCCGAACCGGATCACGCGCCTGGGCATCTCGCGAACGTTCCAGACCGTGCACCTCTTCCCGAACATGACGATCTTGGAGAACGCGATGGTCGGGCAGCACTGCAGATCGAGATCGGGTGTGTTCGGGTCGGTCGTGCGCCTGCCGAGCACCCGCCGGGAGGAGGAGCGGATCCGCGCTCGAGCCAGGGAGAGCCTCGGCTTCTTCGGCTCGCGCCTGGCCGGCTACCGCGAGGAGCAACCGGCCTTCGCCCTCTCGTACGCGAACCGGCGGAGGCTGGAGATGGCGCGAGCTCTCGCGACCGACCCGGTCCTGATCCTCCTGGATGAGCCCACTGCCGGGATGAACCCCCGGGAGACCTTGGAGCTAAGGGATCACATCGTGCGGATGCGCGACGATCTCGGTCTCACCGTGCTGGTCATCGAGCACGACATGCGTGTCGTCAAGGGTGTGTCGGACCGCGTGGTCGCGCTCGACTACGGGCGCAAGATCGCCGAGGGTACGTACGAGGAAGTGGCGAGCGACCCGCAGGTGATCGAGGCCTACCTGGGCACCCAGGCGGCCGGATGAACGACGGGACGCGTGAGACGGGATCTTCCGAGGCCGCCTCGCCAGAGGCGGCCTCGGGCGACGGGCAGCGCCGGCCGGTTCTGGAGCTCCGGGACGTGAGCACCCACTACGGGCTGGTCGCGGTGCTCCGCAACGTGAACGTCGAGATCTACCCGGGGGAGATGGTGTGCTTGCTGGGCGGCAACGCCAGCGGCAAGACCACCACGCTGAAGACCATCCTCGGGTACGTGAAGCCCACCGAGGGAGACGTGGCGCTCGACGGCGAGATCGTGAGTGGGATGCCGACCTCCGAGATCGTGGCGCGCGGGATCTCGATGGTCCCCGAGAACCGGCGGCTGTTCGCGAACATGACCGTCTCGGAGAACCTGGATCTCGGCGCCTATCAGCGTAAGGACAAGGCGAAGATCGCGCAGGACCGCGAGCAGGTGCTGGACACGTTCCCGCGCGTGCGCGAGCGGCTGAAGCAGAAGGCAGGCACGCTGTCCGGCGGTGAGCAACAGATGGTCGCGATGTGCCGGGCGCTCATGGCCGACCCGAAGGTCCTGCTGATGGACGAACCGTCGATGGGTCTGGCGCCGATCCTCGTCGAGCAGGTCTTCGAGATCATCAAGCAGATCCGCGAGCTCGGGCGCACCGTGTTCGTGGTCGAGCAGAACGCGAATATGGCCCTGTCGATCGCCGACCGCGGCTACGTGATCCAGACCGGCCAGGTCGTGCTGGCGGACACGGCGGCCAACCTGCTCGCGAACCCCCTGATGCGTGAGGCTTACCTCGGCGAGCTCTGAGGTGGGCGTCGCGTTCCTTGGCGCCGAGGAACTGGCGCGGCTGCTCCCTATGGATGCGGCGATCGACGCGCTCGAGGCCGCCTTCGGGGCCGAGGCCCTCCCCGAGGCCCCCCTCCGCTCCAACCTCGACACGCCGAACGGCTCGCTGCTCCTGATGCCGGCGTCCGGGCCGCAGGGGGTAGGCGTGAAGCTCGTCACGCTCACGCCGTCCAACCCCGAGCGGGGACTCCCGTTCATCCACGCCGCGTACGTGCTGTTCGAGCCGGGCACACAGGCCCTCCGGGCGGTCATGGACGGGGCGTACCTGACCCAGCTTAGGACCGGGGCCGTCAGCGGGCTCGCGACCCGGCACCTGGCCCGTCCCGACACGCGGCGTCTCGTCATC
>DATEDE010000142.1:0-2211 GCA_035286545.1 Actinomycetota bacterium
TCGCGGTCTTCCGCCCCGACGGCACGGAGGCCGCACCCGGCGAGGTGGGCGAGCTCGTGTGCCGCAAGCCCTGGCCGGCGATGACCCGCGGCCTGCGAGGCGATCCCGAGCGCTACCTTGACGCGTACTGGCGCCGGTTCCCCGGCGTGTGGTGCCACGGGGACTGGGCGAGCGTGGACGAGGACGGGCACTGGTTCCTGCACGGCCGCAGCGACGACACGATGAACGTCGCGGGCAAGCGCCTGGGTCCAGCCGAGGTCGAGAGCATCCTCACGCTGCACCCCGCGGTAGCCGAGGCCGCGGTCGTGGGCGTCCCCGACGAGGTGAAGGGCGAGGCGATCTGGTGCTTCGTCGTACCGAAGGGCGCTCCGCCGAACGGCCTGCCCGACGAGCTGAAGGCCCTGGTAGCCGAGCACCTGGGCAAGGCGTTCAAGCCCTCGCGAGTGCTGGTCGTGCCCGAGCTGCCCCGGACACGCTCGGCCAAGATCCTGAGGCGCGCTCTACGCGCGACGGCTACGGGCACCGAGGCCGGCGATCTGTCGAGCCTGGAGAACCCTGGTTCGCTCGACGTGATCCGGGGGGTCCTGCAGGACCGACCAGATGACCGCTCCGCCGGATAGGCTTGGTCGTCCATGGATCCGGTTCGCCGACACACTGTGCTCGCCGTCGGGGTGGACCCCGGCACGCTCGAGGGCTTCGTCGTCGATACCGCCGACGACCTGCTCGGCGCCCTCGCGCGCCTTGCCGACGGCGCGATCGACGTCGTGCTCGCCTCGCTCGAGCTCCCCGACGCCAGGGGCGCCGAGGTGATCCGCTCGCTCCGGGAGCGAGCGCCGGACGTCCCGGTGATCGCGGTCGCGGCCGGGGATGCGGAGCCGGCCCACGCGATCGACGCGGGTGCGAGCGACGTGCTCCCCGAGGGTGCGGGACCCGAGCTGGTCGGGCGCGCCCTGCGCTACGCGGCCGCCATCCGGGAGATGCGCGCCGAGCTCCTTAGGCGAGAGGTCGTGGACGAGCGCACGGGCCTGTACAACGCCCGGGGGTTCGAGCAGCTCGCGACCCACTACCTGCGCCTGGCCGACCGATCGAAGCAGCCGGTGGTGCTGGTGTTCGTCCGCCTCGAGCAGGCCGAGGACGCCGAGCTGGATGCGGCCGTCGCAGGCGCCGCGGAGGCGCTGAGATCCACGGTGCGCGACTCGGACGTGGTCGCCCGCGTTGGCGCCGACGCATTCTGCGTCCTGCTCACCGGCGACGCCGCCGGCGCCGAGTCGATCGTGCTCTCCCGCGTCGTCGAGGCCGTGGCGGCCCACAACGCCCGCGAGGGAGAGGGGCGCATGTCGCTCTCGGTGGCCTCGGCGGCCTACGACCCCGATAACCCGGTGGGCCTGGAGGAGCTGATCGCCGAGGCCGGTCGCCGGATGGGCGACCTGGGGTCCGCATGAGCGGAGGCGCGTGCGCGCCGATCCGAGACCACGCGCGCTGCGAACCCTACGCGAGGATCGGACGGAAGATCGGTGGAAGACGCGCTGCTCCTGGAGATGACCCGCTCGAGCCTGACGCGGGGGGTAACGGTGGCCGTTGACCTCTCCGACGCGCGAGATCGCGAGCTCGTCGAGGCGATCGCACGCGGGGAGGAGGAGGCGTTCCGCGGGCTGTTCGGGCGTTACGCGCCGACAGCGCTCGCGCTCGCGCGCCGCGTGGTGCGGCAGCCGTTCCTCGCGGAGGAGATCGTGCAGGAGGCGTTCTTGGCGGTGTGGCGCAACCCGGCGGGGTTCGACCGGCAGCGAGGCTCGGTCAAGGCCTGGTTGATGGGCATGGTCCATCACCGGGCCGTCGATGCCGTCCGCCGCGAGGAGTCCCAGCGCCGTCGCGCCGAGGAGTCCCAGCGCTCGGATCCCGTCGTGGTGCTGGATCACGCCGACCAGGTGGCCGAGGCGGTCGGGGCGCCGCAGGAACGGGAGGCGGTCCGCAACGCCCTCGGCGGGCTCCCGGAGCAGCAGCGTCAGGTGATCGAGCTGATGTACTTCGACGGGCTCTCACAGTCCAAGATCGCCGAGCGCCTGGACCTGCCGCTCGGCACGGTGAAGTCGCGGACGCTGCTCGGCATGCGGCGGCTGCGCTCGGCGATGGCAGGGCTGGAGCGATGAGGGACCACGGACGCATCGAGGAACTGATCGCCGTCCGAGCGCTCGACGGCCTGGACGGCGAGGA
>DATEDE010000143.1:0-3571 GCA_035286545.1 Actinomycetota bacterium
CGTGGACCAACTCGATCCCGTGGCGGTCCAGGTTCCGGCGGATGCGGGTGGTCTCCAGCTCGCGAACGGCGTTCTTGCGCGCGATCAGCTTCGAGATCGCCAGGTCGGGGCTGACGTGCACCGTCACCCCATACATGTCCCTCTGCCGGTAGCCGGAGAGGAACAGCGCGGTCTCCCGCAGGGTCTTCGAGGGCAGCGTGCCCGTGTGAACGGCTCCCCCGCCCGGCTCGGACTCACGCTCGACGATGGCGACCCGCTTGCCGAAGTAGTCGGCCTGCGCGCCACCCTTCTCGCCGGCCGGGCCCGCCCCGATGACCACGAGATCGAAGTCGTCGGGCACCTCGGTAGTTCATCCCCCCTCTTGCCACCCGAAGTCCTAGTTGCGGCCGCCGATCCCGTCAAGCCGGAGGACACGAGGATCGACGCCGGCCTCGAAGACGTCCCTCGGGGGGGTCCATGACAGGAAGGGACCTATCCTGTCATTAGGGGGAGGCTCGGATGGGAGGACGGATCCCGATCCGGGTTGGAACCTAGGCACCGTGCTAGGGGCAAGTCCAGGAGGTGAGCCCCGATGAAGCCAGCGACCGGATTGGAGCGCTATCTCGAGTTCGTGAGATACGAGTCCCGGCTGCTGCGCGAGTCGCTGTCGAATCCGCCCCGCGCGCGCCGGCCCGTGATCACCATCTCTCGCCAGGCCGGTTGCGGAGCGCATGTCGTGGCAGAGGAGCTCGTCGCGAGACTCCAGGCCCGAACGGAACCGGGTTCGTCTCCGTGGACCGTCTTCGATCGCAACCTGGTCGATAAGGTCCTGACGGACCACGAACTGCCTGACAGGTTGGCCGAGTTCATGCCCGAGGATCGGGTTTCCGAGATCGCCGACACCTTGGATGAGCTGTTCGGGTTGCACCCATCAACCAGGACGCTGGTTCGGCAGACGGCCGAGACGATCCTGCACCTGGCTGAACTGGGCAACGTGGTTCTGATCGGCCGCGGTGCGAACGTAGTCACCAGCGAGGTCGACCGTGCCTTCCACGTCCGACTTGTGGGGTCGGTGCAGCGCCGGGTCGAGTATGTCCAGGAACACCTGCACCTCAGCCCTGATGCGGCGGCGAAGCACGTACGCGAGGAAGATCTGGGCCGGAAGCGCTATCTGAAGAAGTACTACGCCAAGGACATCGACGACCCGCTCCTATACCACCTGGTGATCAACACGGATCGGGTCTCGCACGTGGAGGCGGCCCGGATGATCGCCGAGGCGTCGTCCGCGCATCCGGATGCGTCTGGTCCGGCCGCGGTGGGGCCGAGCCGGATGATCGAGCCTTCGCTCGACTGATCCGAGGGACGTCCGCCTCGAAGACCGTCACCGGGACGTGGCCTCGAGCCGGCAGCTCAGGCGTCCTTCGCCCAACCAACCGAGCTCTGTGCAGCTTCGTCGAACGACGCTCGTCAGCCGAGCTGGGTCCCACAGCTCGCGCAGAAGCGTGCACCGTCCGCGACGGCGGAGCCGCAGTTCGAGCAGTAGCGGGGGCCGGACGCCGTGGCCACGCGTGCGGGCTGGGGCGCGGGCGCCTCCGCGCCTGCCGCCCAGGCCGGCGGCGTCGGGATGGGCGGGACGCCGCCGTTCCCGGAGCTCGTCGCTATGCCGGTCATCGGCGCCGTCCTGGACATCTCGGTGGCGAACGAAGGAGGTGCCGCTGCCGACGGGGCTGGGCGGCGGCGGCGCTTGAGCAGCAACCCAACGGCGGCCAGAGCGGCGACGCCCGCGACGAGCCCGAGGATCCAGATCGGGAAGCCGCTCTCCGCCTCGTCACCTGCTCCGTCCGTCGGACTCGGCTCCGGCTGCTCGGCCGCGAACTTCACCGCCTCGACCCGGAACTCCTGCGCCTGCTGATGCGTCGGCGACAGGTCGAGCACCTCGTCGAAGCGCGCGATCGCGGTCCGGTAGTCAGCAGCGAAGAAGGCGTCGATCCCGGCGCGATAGGCCTCGTCGATCGGACCGAGGACGTTGTCCGCGCCGTTGCGCGCCATCATCTCGGTGACGAGCGAAGCGGGCGTGATGAAGTTGAAAGCCTCAGTCTCGCCGACGATGCCGAAGCTGTTCACGCCGACGACCTCACCTTGGAGATCGACCGTCGGTCCGCCGCTCATCCCACCCGACACGGCAGCGCTGATCTCGTAGACCGGCAACAGGCCGCCTTCTCGGGTCTTCTCAGAGTTAACCTGCCCGTCCTTGAACGTCGGCTCGTACGTCTGATCGGTCACCGCGTCGCTGGAACCGGGGTAGCCGATGGACAACACGGGCAGGCCGGTGTCGATCTCTCCGGTCGAACTGACGAGGACCACGGGCAGATCGTTCTCCTCGATCTTGAGCAGGGCCGCGTCGCCCTCGCTCCACGGCTGGTAGTCGATGACCCTGGCCGGGAACGCCTCGCCGGTCCGCAGTCCGCCGGCGGCGACGCCGCGCTGCACCCACACCTCGAGGTCCGGGGACGAGCCCTTCTCGGTGCCCTCCACGCCCCACATCAGATGGGCTTCGTCGAGCCAGAAGCCCGAGTCACGCCGGAAGATCCATCCGTCGCGGACGAGCCAGTCGACGGCGAACTCCAGGGCCGTGCCGCGGGCGCCCTCCTCACCGGGATCCACGCAGTGGCCGGCCGTCACGACGTAGCCGTTCGGGTTGACCACGAAGCCGCTGCACCTAGTCCCCCACTCGAAAGGCTGACCGCCGTTGACGTAGCCCTGGAAGCCGAGCTGCGAGGCGGGTGGCACTCTGACCCAGGCTTTCCAGGTCTGCTCTATGTACACGACGGCCGGCCGCACGAGGGCGGCGGTCTTCTCCTCCGGGGTTCCGGTCATCACGCTGGTCTGCGCTCCCGCTCCCGGGGCGCTCATGACCGCGACGATCAGAGACGCCACGAGAAGGGCCGCTCGGATCCCGGTCCTGCGCATCTCACTCCTCCATAGGTGAAGGGCTGCCTCGAGACGTATCGGGAGGTTGGCGGACCTACTTGACCCGGCGCCTTCAGGCCCTTAAACGATCTGAGATCCCGAGGATCCGCGGATCCGTCTCGAAATCGAACGGCGAGCGCTCAGGCGGCGTCCGGGACCTGCCGATGCACGTGGTGACGGGAGGAGGTTCCATGTCGCAGAAGGGGCGCCTGCGCGGGCGCTTCCGTAGCTTCATCGACGACAGCCACCTCGGGCGCTCGATGCTGACGACGCTGGAGCGGCGCCTCGCCGGCTTCTCCATGCCGTTCGTTGTGCTGGCTGGGCTGCTGCTGCTCTCGCTGATCGGCCTGATCGACGCGGTGAGCGGGGCGTTCGCGGTGTCGGTGTTCTATCTCGTCCCGATCGGCCTGGTGACCTACGCGCGCGGCCGCTCGGTGGGCACCGTGATGGCGATGACGGCCGCCTTTGCCTGGATGGCGGTGGAGCTCGGCACCGCCGTGACCTCGTGGGATCAGGGCCTGACGTACTGGAACTGGCTCAGCCGCTTCTACGTGTACGTGGCTGTCGTGATCCTGGTCGCGCCGATGCGGGACGTCGTGCACTGGGAGCGCGAGGTAGCCGC
>DATEDE010000144.1:0-2524 GCA_035286545.1 Actinomycetota bacterium
GATGAGCCCGATCAGCGTGATGAACATCCCGATGCCGATGCCGATCGCGCGCTTCAGGTCCATCGGGATCGCGTTCATCACGGCCTCGCGCAGGCCGGTCAGGACCAGGACCGTGATGATCGCGCCCTCGGTCACGATCACGCCCATGGCCTCGGGGAAGGTCAGCCCGTTGGCCCCCACGAGGGTGAAAGCCACGAACGCGTTCAGCCCGAGCCCTGCCGCGAGCGCGAACGGGTAGTTCGCGACCAGGCCCATGGCGATCGTCATGACCCCGGCCGCGAGCGCCGTCACGGTCAGGACCGCCGGGAACGGCAGACCCTCGCCGCCGAGCCCGAGGATCGTCGGGTTGACGAACAGGATGTAGGCCATCGTCAGCCAGGTCGTCACCCCGGCGACGATCTCGGTGCGCACCGTGGACCCGCGCTCGGAGATCCTGAAGAAGCGATCCAGCCCCGTCACGGGCTGCCCATCGACGCGAACTACCGGGTCGGTCTGGGTATCTGCCATCGGCCTCCCCCTCCCGGACCGGCTCTGCACCGGTCACGCGCTCTCGGGGAAGGCGGCCGAAGCATATCCCCGCCGAACCAGCGAACGCCCGGTATCCTGAGGGGCCGCCGCCCCACGGCACCCACGACATGGCGAAAACACCGTCCGATGAGCGCGCCACCAAGGCCGAGCGCAAGGAGCATGCGCGGCTCGAGCGCGAGCAGCTCCAGCGGAAGATGTCTGCCTCGCGGCGGAACCGCCGGATCGTCGTGGGTATCGCGCTCGTGGCCGTGATGGGCGTCATCGCCTTCCTCCTGACCCGGCCCGAGCCCGTGCGGGCCGATCCGGAGGAGCTGCTGCGGGGCGCCGGTCAGGCCGCCGCCCAGGCCGGGTGCGGCGAACCCTCCGACGTCGGCCCCTACCAGCCGGAGGAGCAGGACCAGGAGCACGTCTCCTCCGAGGCGATGCCGCCGCTGGCGAGCTACCCCTCGACGCCGCCCGCGTCGGGGCCGCACGGCGAGATCCCGCTGCCCTCGGGCGTCTACGACACCGCGCCGCCGATGGATAGGCTGATCCACTCGCTCGAGCACGGCGCCGCGGTGGTCTGGTACGCGCCCGACGCAACCGGCGCGGAGCTCGAGGAGCTGAAGACGTTCTTCGGGGCCGACGACGTCGGCTCACGGGTGATCGTGGCGCCCTACGGATACCCCGACCAGGGTGAGGCCGGTTCACTGCCGACGGGCATCGCGATGTCGCTCGTCGCCTGGCACACGGTTCAGGGGTGCGCGCAGGTCGACCTCGCCGCGGCCTTCGGCTTCACGTCGAGCTACGCGGCCCCGCCGTTCGGCGAACGCGAGTACCTGGGCAGCGCGCCCGAGGCGGGCGCGGTCTTCTAGGGTCGGCACGGAGGGACGATGGCCAAGAAGCGTCGCAAGCCCCGCGCACGGACGCCGCAGGCGTTGCCCGCCTCCGCCGGCGCAGGCTCCCGGCCCGCCGCCGAGGGCCGCGAGGCCGGCACGACGGAGGCCCCCACCCACCAGCGGGCCGAGCGCAAGGAACAGGCGCGGGCGGCGCGCGATAACGCGCGTCGTCGCATCGAACGCCAGCGCCGCGTCCGACGAGGGGTCACGATCGTCGGGGTGGCCGCCGTCGTCGGGGTCGCGGCGTTCCTCGTGTTCCGTACCGATGCCGCCGGTTCGATCCCGGAGGAGACCCTCGCGCTCGCCCGCGCGGCCGGCTGCACCGACGTGCAGGCCCCGGTCGGCTCGGCGCCCGGGGGTCAGCATCTCGGCTCCGGGGAGCCGGCGAACTACACGCAGCGGCCCGCGAGCTCGGGCGTCCACGACCCCGCCCCCCTGCCCGCCGAGCAGGCCGTGTTCACCCAGCCGATCCGCGAGGAGAACGCCGTGCACAACCTCGAGCACGGCTACATCCTGCTGTACTACCGGGCCGAGGGCCCGGAGGCGCTCCCCCAGGACGTCCTCTCGAGCCTGGGCGGCATCGCCGAGAGCCAGGACAAGGTGTTCGTCGCGCCCTACGCGGAGCTCAACGAGGGCACGTCGCTCGCCATGGTCGCGTGGAACAAGGTGTGGGAGTGCCCCCCGACGGTCGAGGCGGCCGATGCAGCCACCTTCGCGAACGCGTTCATCGCGGCGTACAAGGGCACCTCTAACGCCCCGGAAGGGAACGTGCCCTAGCCGGCTCCGTGCCCCGACGAGCCTAGCCCACCGAGCAGCTCGAGCCGTCGGCCCGGCAGGTGATCACGCCGTGCTCGAAACGGGCGCGCAGGTTCCCGTTGTCCAGCGTGCGTACGCCGGTGGTGGGGAAACCGAGCGAGCCGCCGGGACCGCCCTCGTCCTCGTACCGGACGAGCACCGGCCCGTGGAGCTCGTAGGCTCCCGTCGGGTCCGAGTGGTAGATCGTCCCGTCCTCGAAGGCCTGCCGCAGGCCGCCGGCGACCGAGATCTGCCGGGAGGTCGGCAGGCCCGGCGAGCACCCGAGCGCGTCGTACCTTTCGCGTATCGCCCCGGTGACGAGC
>DATEDE010000145.1:0-7363 GCA_035286545.1 Actinomycetota bacterium
GTGCTCCTTGCAGGGGCGGAGGGACTCGAACCCCCAACCGCCGGTTTTGGAGACCGGTGCTCTACCAGGTTGAGCTACGCCCCTCCGTGGTCGGTCCAGCCGGAAGGCGGGGACTCGGACGCTCAGTATAGGGCGACCCCCCAGGTGCGGCAAAGGAGCGGGGCCTCAGAACCCGTGCCTGAAGGTGCGTGATGTTGCGCCTGAGCTCTCCTATGCTTCTGCGGACGCGTCGCGCCGGCCCCGGAATGCGAGCGCTCATATGCAGCAGCGGGATCCTTCACTCCCGCCCGGCGACCGGGCGAGGCGTCGCAGCCTCTTCGGTGGCCGGTCAGAGCCCCTGCCCCCACCCGCGGTGACCGCGGGGCTCACGCCCTCGGCCGCCGAGCGCGCCGAGGCGGTCATGACCGCCTACCAGGAGATGATCCAGGAGCAGCTCGAGGACGGGCTGCGGGCGATCCAGCACACCGCGAACACCCTGATGCACGAGATCGCCGCCGAGGTCTGGCGCTCGGCCGGCGGCGACAAGCAGGACGTCGCCGGGACGATCTTGCAGGAGCTCTCCCGCGACCAGGCGATCCGCAGCCTGATCGCCCACTCCGACGAACGCTTCCAGGCCCTCGCCGTGCGAACGGGACGGCTCGAGGACGGCATCACGATGCTCTCCGAGAGCGTGCGCGCCGCCCGCGAGACGATCCAGCAGGCGACCGACACGCTCGCCGACACCCAAGGCACCCCGATGGGCGTCGCTCAGATCCGCGCCGAGCTCTCCGAGGTCACCAAACAGGTCGCATCCGCGTTCGAGGCGCTCGCCGGGCGCGATCGCGCGATCGTGGAGGCGGTGCACGCCCGGATCGCCGAGCACGGCGAGATGATCGCGCAGGAGACCGCGCGGATCTCCCATGCGATGGAGTCCTACGTCCAACACGGCGTCGAGGCGATGGGCCAGCTCGCCGGCTCGACCGACACGCAGGTTCACTCGATCACCACGCGGGACGAGGAGATCAGCAAGCGCGTCGAGGCGACGATCGACCAGCGCATGGCACGGCTCGCAGAGCAGCTGCAGCTCCTTTATGACCGCATGGGTTCGGGTACGACGTCGCTGCATGAGGAGATCACGTTCCTGTCGGACCGGGTCGGCGTGGATGCGCGCGAGACCACGGAGGCCCTCGGACGCATCGTCGACACGCGCGCCCGAGGCGTGGCGCAGCTCGTGCGCTCGGACTCGGAGACGCTGCGGCGCGAGCTCGTGCGCAGCACGGAGGCCCACGACGCAACGATCGCGCGGGTCCTGGACGAGCGCCTCGGCCAGGTCACCGACGCGCTCACACGAACCGCGTCGGGGATGGCCACCGAGGTCTCCGGGCGGATCCGCGAGGAGGTCTCACAGGCGATCCGGGTCAAGCTGGACGAGACGGTGGCGCGCCTGGAGACCCGGTCGGAGGAACAGTCCCGGTTGATCGGCGCGCGTATGGACGAGGCCGTGACGGCGATCGACCGCAACGTGGTGCGCCTGTCGGACTCGATGGAGGGACAGTTCGAGCGGATGGGCAAGGTCGCCGGCGATCGCGCCGCCGCGGCTGCGAACCTCGCGATCGGCGCGCGGTTCGACGACGTCGCCGCGCGCCTTCAGGACGCCACCGACGCGATCGAGCGAGCGGGCTCGGAGTCGCGAACCGCGACCGAGCGCACCGCGACGCATATGGCCGAGACGCGGCGTGCCCTCGAGGAGCGCCAGATGGCGCACGGCCGCGAGCTCGCGCAGACGATGGACACGCGGATCGCCTCGCTCGCGAAGCTGGTGCGCTCGGACAACGAGATGCTCGCGGAGCAGATCGTGGCCGACCAGGAGGCGTCGAAGCAGGCGCTGCGGGCAGTGAAGGAGCTCCAGGCCAACATGCCGACCGAGGTGATCGGCATGATCGAGGAGCGTTTCGCCTCGCTCACCGAGTCGATCGAGCGCTCCAACGAGATGCTCGCGGCTCGGATCGACCGGATGGCCGAAACGATCGGCCGCCAGCAGAACGATGAGATCCAGGTCGTGATCGACCGGATGGGCGATGCGATGCACGCGATCGCGAGCCTCGGCAAGCCCGGAGCCCGGGCGCCCGAACCCCGCATCGACCTCGAGTAGCTAGACCAGGCGGACCTCGGCCTCGCTCCTTCGGATCGGCCACTCGGTCGCGCCCTCGCGCTCGACCCGCACCCACACGTCAAGGGTCGCCACCCGCTGCTCGGGATCCACCGACCGAACGGTCCCGCCGCAAACGATCGTCTCGCCCATGAACACGGGCGCCCGGAACTGCACCTTCAGCCGTACCAACGCCTCGGCGTCGCCCGCCCATCCGACGATCGCCGAGGCGAGCGTCCCCATCGTGTACATGCCGTGGGCGATGATCCCGGGGAACCCCGAGGCGCGCGCCACCTCGTCGTCCTGATGCAGGGGGTTCTGGTCGCCCGATGCGTCCGCGTAGGCCTTCACGTCCTCGCGGGTGACCACACGCGAGACCTCGAACGCATGGTCCCCCGCGGCGACATCCTCGAGCCGACGGCTCACCCGTCCTCCCGAACGATCAAGGTGCTCCGCCCCACCACGACCGTCTCCCCCGCCTCGTCACGCAGCAGTGTGCGGAGCGTGAGGAAGAGCATCGAGGCGCGCCCGCGGATGCTCTCGATCGTCGCCTCCGCGCTCACCGTCTCCCCGACCAGCAGGGCCCGCGTCCACACGTACTCCTGTTCGCCGTGCAGGACGCTCGACAACTGCAGGCCGAGCTCGGGATCGCCAATCACGTTGGCCAGACCCGCGGCGATCTCCGGCGCCGTGGCTAACGTCGGCGGCACGCCCGCGCCCTTATGCGCCACGGCTGCCGCGAACGCCCTCGCCCGCTCCTCCTTGATCTCGAAGACGACCGGCGGGTACGTCTTGCCCTGTAGGGTTTCGTTCAGGCCCATCCCACCGCCGCGTTAAGGCGAGATAGGCGGCCCGGCCGTTCGGCCGACAGGCACGTAGGGCGGGCGGCCGTCTCCCGCACGGGCGATTCACAGGACCCGGACACGCTGCGAACGTACCCACCGTGGGAGATGTAAGCAAACCCCGTTGGGTGCGTGACTCGGCCCTTCCGCGCCCCTACGATCGGCAGGCCCATGGTCGGTAGCGGGAACGGATCCGGGACCGGGAACGGGAAGGCCAACGGGTCTGCCCGCCAACCCATCACGGTCCTCATCGTCGACGACGAGCGCACGTTCGGCGAGGCGCTCGAGGTCGCCCTCGAGCGCGAGAAGGACCTGCGCGTGATCCACGTCGCCACCGGTGGGTCCGAAGCCGTCGCCGCGGCCGGCGAGCAGCACCCAGACGTGGTGCTGATGGACGCGTCGATGCCGGATATGAGCGGGATCGAGGCGACCCGCCGGATCAAGGAGGCCGATCCGGAGGCCGCGGTCGTGATCTTGTCCGGTCACGACGACGACTACCTGCTCGCTCGCGCCGTGCAGGCGGGAGCCTCCGGCATGCTGCGCAAGACCGAGGCGGTCCTGGACGTGGCCTCCACCGTCCGGCGCGCCCACCGGGGCGAGGCGATCCACAACGAGGTCGAGGTCGAGCTAGCCCAGCGGAGGCTTCGACACCGGCGCGATCTGGATGACGACGCCCGGGCACGGCTGGACCGACTGACCCCTCGCGAGCTGGAGATCCTTTCCTTGATGGCGGTGGGCCGCTCTCCCGACGAGATCGCAACTTCCCTCGCCATGAGCCCGAACACGCTGCGCACCCACACCCAGAACGTCCTCACGAAGCTCCGGGTGCACTCGAAGATGGAGGCGCTCGTCCTCGCGATCCGGCACGGGAAGGTCACCACGGTCGACCTGCCCGAGGCTGGCTGACCCGCGGCGTCAGCCCTTGTACCTGAACCCGGGCGCCCCGGCCAGGACCACGCCCGCGATGGGGACCTCGAGCGTCTCGGGCATCCAGGGAGCTACCGGGTCTCGCGGTGGAGCGTGTGGCGCCGTTCCCGGCGGCAGTACTTCTTGAGCTCGATCCGGTCACGGTCGTTGATGCGGTTCTTGACCGTCACGTAGTTGCGATCCTTGCACTCTGTGCAGGCGAGCGTGATCTTCGGCCGGTTGCCTTCCTTCTTAGCCATGAGCCTTCCTTTTCGGGCTACCGCTGCGCTGCTTGGGCCCGTCTACTTGATGATCTTGGCCACGCGCCCGGCGCCCACGGTGCGGCCACCCTCGCGGATAGCGAAGCGCAGGCCCTCCTCCATGGCGATCGGGGCGATCAGGTTCACGGTCATCTCGACGTTGTCTCCGGGCATCACCATCTCGACGCCTTCGGGCAGGTGGGCCTGCCCGGTGACATCTGTCGTGCGGAAGTAGAACTGGGGGCGATAGCCGTCGAAGAACGGCGTGTGCCGTCCGCCCTCGTCCTTGCTCAGGATGTAGACCTGGGCGGTGAAGTCGGTGTGCGGCGTAACGGAGCCCGGCGCCGCCAGCACCTGGCCGCGCTCGACCTCGTCCTTGTCGATCCCGCGGAGCAGCACGCCGACGTTGTCGCCGGCCCGGATCTCGTCCAGGAGCTTGCGGAACATCTCCAGGTCGGTGGCGACGGTTTTGCGGGTCTCGCTGATCCCCACGATCTCGACCTCGGACATCTTCGAGAGCTTGCCCCGCTCGACGCGCCCGGTGACCACCGTGCCCCGCCCGGTGATCGAGAACACGTCCTCGATAGCCATCAGGAAAGGCTTCTCGGTGTCGCGGACCGGCTCGGGGACGTAGCTGTCGCACGCGTCTAGCAGCTCGTCGATCTTGGCCTGCCACGCCTCGTCGCCTTCGAGGGCCTTGAGCGCGGAGACCTGGACCACGGGCACGTCATCGCCTGGGAACTCGTAGGAGGACAGGAGCTCCCGGACCTCGAGCTCGACCAGGTCCAGCAACTCGGGGTCGTCGACCATGTCACACTTGTTGAGCGCGACCACGATGAAAGGCACCCCGACCTGGCGCGCAAGAAGGACGTGCTCACGGGTCTGGGGCATCGGGCCGTCGGCGGCGCTCACGACCAGGATCGCGCCGTCCATCTGGGCGGCTCCGGTGATCATGTTCTTGACATAGTCGGCGTGGCCGGGGCAGTCCACGTGGGCGTAGTGGCGGTTGTCGGTCTGGTACTCGACGTGCGCGATGGCGATCGTGATGCCGCGCTCACGCTCCTCGGGAGCCTTGTCGATCTCGTCGAACGGGGTGAAGTCGGCGAGGCCCTTGTCGGCCTGCCGCTTGGTGATCGCGGCGGTGAGTGTGGTCTTGCCGTGGTCGATGTGACCGATCGTCCCGATGTTCACGTGCGGCTTGGTCCGCTCGAACTTCTTCTTGCCCATCTCGTCGTGCTCCTTCTCCGGCCGTGCTCACGGATCTGCCGTCTCGTAGCGGGGGCGGGAATCGAACCCGCGACACAGCGATTATGAGCCGCTTGCTCTGCCTCTGAGCTACCCCGCCCCGGTGCGGGCACGGAAGTCTACCGGGCCAACGGCCCAGGCGTCCTGAGCAGCGGTTTCGCACTCGGGACCGGCGGTCCGATGGAGCCGGAGCGGGGATTTGAACCCCGGACCTACGCCTTACCATGGCGTTGCTCTGCCCCTGAGCTACTCCGGCGCGGCCGCCATGATACCGACCCGATGGCGTGCGACCATGGCCCGATGCGCCGACTGCTCGCACTCGCGCTGCTCGTGGCCACTGCCTGCTCGAGCGCCGGGGGCGACCCGGGCACCGAGCCGGCCTCCCTGGTCGTGACCACCGACGGCGGGAAGGTGCATCTCGGGGTCGAGGTCGCGGACACGCCCGAGGAGCGCGCCACCGGGCTCATGTGGCGCGAGGACCTCGCGCCTTACGACGGGATGGCCTTCTCGTGGACCGAGCCCACCACCGCGACCTTCTGGATGAAGAACACCCTCATCCCCCTCTCCATCGCGTTCTGGGACGAGCGCGGACGGATCGTCGCCATCTTGGACATGGAGCCGTGTGAGGCTGAACCCTGCCGCTCGTACGACGCCGGCGAGCCCCACTTGGGCGCGGTCGAGGTCGAGCAGGGCCTGTTCGACGAGCGCGGGATCGAGGTCGGCGACCAGGTCGAGCTTGCCGGAGTGGAGGATTGATGGACGACTGCCTCCTATGCCGCGCCGAGCGGATAACGAAGTGGCATTTCGAGGACGACGAGTGCTGGGTGACCGACTGCATCGTCTGTCGGACGCCGATGATCGTCTGGCGCCCTCACGGCCTGCCCGAACCCGAGCACGAGGCCCGCCTGCTCGAACGCCTCGAGCGCTTCGCCGCCGAGCGCTATCCGCAGGGGTACTGGATCGACGGCGAGCGCCGGAGGATCCCCGATCACTGGCACGCGCACGCCCGGCCCGCGGACGGCTTCTTCGACCCGCAGAGCGAGCTGTTCGGTCGCTTTGGCTGACCGAGGAGGCCACACGCTCCCGAGCTGGAACACCTGCGCCGCTCAGATGAGACCTCCCACGACATCCAGCAGTGCACGAGCCGCATCCGCGGCGGCTTCCAGGTCCTCATCGACCACGGTCGTTCCCAGGTCACCGACCAACGAGTCGATCCGGGTGCGCGTGACGGGGTCGACGGTGTGCACGAACCGATCGCGGATCCACTCGATGGTGACGAGGTCGCTCCTCACGTCGCCGAGCGAACCGTCGATCGCGTGCACGAGCGCGCGTCGGGTCCAAAGCTCGAACCGGACCGTGTCGACCTCGGTCACCGGGCGATAGCGGAGCTGCAGGTTGATGCTCGCGTATGAGACCTCGATCGACGATGCCCGGACCCTCGAGCGATCGCGGGATGCGATGTGGTCGAGTAGCTGTTGGAGCGCCCTGTCGGTTGGCTTCACGAGCCTCGGCGGCACGTCTCCTGCGCCGAAGGTGTCCCATGCGTCGACGATGTCGAGCGCTTCCATCTCGGCCTTGTGCCACTGCGCGGACGTCGCCAGCTTCGACGAGAAGATCCTATCGGCACCCTCGGAGATCACGGTCAGCTCGGCTGGCACGCCGCCAGGAAGCGAATCGGTCGGCGAGGCCAACGCCATCGCCTCGACGTCCGGGCCATCGGTCGACCGGAACTCGCCGTACCCCGGCGCGAACAACTTGTCGCTCAGCGCGCCGTCCTGGTGGGTCTCGGTCCCGACGATCCCACCCGAGACCGGCCCCGAGGGCCCCTCGAAGGTCTGGTCCACGGCAGTGACGGCCACCTCCTCGAACACGAACCCGGGGATGTTCTCGGGGCGGTTCGCGTCGCCGATCTGCGGGTCCGAAGGCATGATCATCGCGGCGGGCCCCTCGGTGCCGGCGTGCCAGGTGCCCTCGGTGGTAAC
>DATEDE010000146.1:0-4845 GCA_035286545.1 Actinomycetota bacterium
GGGTTCAGTGGGGGCGAGACCGGCAAGCTGGGCGAGAGGGGGCACGAACATGTCCGAAGCCCCAACCAGCAAGGAAGCGGCGATCACCAGGTCCTGGAACGGCCTCGACATCCCTGTGCCGGGAACCTGGGAGTTCGATCCCGCACACACCTCGATCTTCGTCGTGGGGCGCCACTCGATGATCGTGAAGGTGCGTGGTCGCTTCAACGAGTTCTCGGGGAGGATCCACGTCGCCGAGTCGCCGGAGGATTCCTGGGTGGAGGCCTCCATCCAGGCCGCCTCGGTCGACTCCGGCGTTCAGATGCGAGACGACCACATGCGCTCCCCCGACTTCCTCGACGTGGAGCGGTTCCCCACGTTCACCTTCCGCAGCACTCGGATCGGGCTCGGGGAAGGATCGAGCCTCCGCGTGGCCGGGGACCTCACGATCCTGGACGTGACCCGGGAGATCGAGCTCGAAGTCGAGTACGAAGGGGCGACGATCGACCCCTGGGGGAACCCGCGGATCGGGTTCAGCGCGACGGGGGAGTTCGAGCGTGAGGCGTTCGGCATGACCTGGAACCAGGTCTTGGAAAGGGGATGGCTGGTCGGCAAGAGGTTCAGCCTCGAGATCGACGTCGCCGCGATCCTGCAGCGGGATGAACCGACGAGCTGAGGCGACGCCGTTCACCTCGGGACGCGAGAACCCGGTTCTCGTCGTGCGGCCATCTCGCACTCGTGGAAGCTCACATAGGTATGGTCGAGGAGCGAACTCTTCCGACGATCACTGGAGCCGATCCAGCGCTGGTGCGGTGAGGCTCATGGTCGGGCCCGACACTCGACCCAGGACAGGAGGGCGAAGGCCGCCACCGCAACGCCGGTGAGCGGGACGCCGCCGCGAACCGCGCTCAGCAGCGCTCCCCGCTCGCCTGCGACCCAGACGTGGAAGACGAGTACGACGAGGAGGAAGACGAGATAGCCGCCGGCGACCGTGACCGCCACTCGTCGAACGAGACCGGGTGGCGACGGACCACCGCGGCCCGAGGGCCTCGGCACCGGTCGGCGAACCGTGACCACGACCATGCAGACGAACAGCGCGTAGCTAGAGGCGATCACGATGGCGGCCGTGCGGATCACGTTCAGCCCTCGATGAAGCGCCAGCCGCGAACGAACAGGTGCCATCCGAGCCACAGCCAGACGCCGAACAGGACGAACCGGCCCGGCGGCTGACGCATGAAGGCTCGGAAGAAGTCCGACATGGTCGGCCACTCCGGGCCTCGAACCAGTCCGATGCCCTGCCACAGGAGCAGGGCCCCGACGATCACGAGCCAGCCGGTCACAGCGATCACGCGCATGCCCATCACGACTCCTTCGACGCCGCGGACCAGTGGCGCCATCGTTCGACCTCGACCGCGAGGGCCGGCCCCTTCGGTAGCTGCTCGCGCTCCTGCGGGTACCGATCGAGCAGGAGGCCGACCGCGCGCTCGAGCTCGGGGCCCTCGCCGACGACCCTCGCTCGGCCGTCGGCGCGAACCCACCACAGGCGGCTCCAGTCCTCGTCGTACGAGTCGACGAGGAGGCTCACCCTCGGCTCCACGCCGACGTTGACGAGACGCTGCAACCGCCGATGGCGTTTGGGCTTCTCATCGACCACGAGCCACACCGTGTCGCCTTCGAGGGTGAACACCACGGGGACGACGTGCGGCGCGCCATCGGGTCGGACGCTCGCCAGGCATGCGACGCGAGCGGCGCCGAAACGCGCTCGCGCCTCCCCCTCGTTCATCCCCGCTAGGAGCTCGGCGGAGGTAGTGCGCCTCGCCGGGGAGCAAACTCGTTGCAGAAGTCACCGGCGTGGATCACACCTCGGACGTATCGGCAACCTCCGATCGCCAGGCGCGGGAACATGAACTTGCACTCCGCGCACCGGAGCTCAGGCTCGGTGGCCGGCCGGTAGTTGGCGGCCGACTTGGATAGGCCCCAGACCTTCGGCATGACGTTCTCCCTCGACTCGACCCGCGCCGATGCTACGCCCAGGGAGCGAGCGAGACCCACGGTCCTCCGCCGACGAGGCGGAGGGTAAGGGTCCTTGAACGACCGCGCCGCCACCTCCAGAATCACACGCATGTGATTCATGCCGCTGGAGCGGGAGCCGAACAACCGGCTGCTCGAGCGTCTCCGGATGGATGCCGAAGGAACAGGACATGAGCCCAGCGAGGCATGAGGCGGTCAGTGGGGACTGGCTGGATGCTTGCTGCTGGCGGTGCGGCACCGCCGAGGCCCAGCCGGACGCTCTCGGCCGGATCCTGTGCCGTCCGTGCTCGAACGCGCTCTCCGAGCCCGAGGCCACCTCGAGCGACGACCCACTCCCGGTCGTCCGCGGGGCGTACTGGGACGCCCATGCCCTGGAGCGGTGCTGGCGGTGCCTGACCGAGAGCGTGGAGACCGACGACGACGTCGGACTCTGCCCGACCTGCCTCGCCGCGCTGTCCGCCCGGGACACGACCGGTGGCGACGCCGTCACGGGAGGCTAGCGCCGCGAAGGCCCCCACCGTCCCGACGCCCTCGGCGCCGCGGCCGGCGGGGGTCCCCACGAGCTATCGGGCGGGCGCTACCCCTTCTGGTAGCGGAAGTTGGTCTTCAGGTCTACCGCCCTGCTGAACAAGTGGTGAACGGGCGAGCGCCTCGCCCCCTCCTCGATCACCTGTTCGTCGGTCTTGGACAGAGCTCCCTTCGCGATCACTTCGACCTTGACGGTCTTGAGCGTTCGCTGCCAGTCGTCAGGGGCTTTCGCCCCGGTGAGCGGCCCCGGGTCGACGTCGATGCTGCTCTTCACCTCGAGACCCTTGAGGTTGACCCCCACCCGAGCGCAGTTCAACGCGATGGCCTCGGTCACGCACGAAGAGAGGGCGACCATGGCCGCCTCGACCGGCTCGATCCGGTCGTCGGCGCCCTCGACCCCCAGGGCGTCTCCTACCTCCTGCCAGGACCCGAGCTGGACGGAGAAGTCCCTGGCCGGCTTGGTCATCGAACGGGTCCCGAGCTTCCAGGGCCCGACCTTGCCCAGGTTCCCGAGGCCTCGACCCTCCCAGATGGTCTTGGCCTCGAGGCCGAGGGTGAAGCTCTGCGGCGACGCCTTGTACTCCTTGTTGAAGGCCTCTATCTGACGGGCGTTGATGCCGGTTACCGGCATGTATTCCCGCCTCCTTCCCCTGTCGTTAGCGGTTCTCTCGGACCGGATGTCGCGGGTCTGCCGGTGGGGGCCTGGGCGCAAGCGGGCCGCGGGCGGCGTTCCTGCGGCTCCGCAGGCGGCTGACGGGGCTCCTCGGGACGCCGCCGAGCGACGGCGAGATCGAACCATCCCGGTCACCGGGGTGAGCGTGGGGAAGGATCGAGGTCCGACGGAGGGGCACCATCGGCTCATCTCCCTGGTCCTATTCCTACTCCCCTAGGCCCCTCGGGTTCAAGACCCTCGTTTCGGCCACGGGTCAGATCGAGGGCGCGAGCCGCTCCATGAGCGAGACGAACGGCCTCGTGTTCTGCATGACGTAGAAGTGCAGCGACGGCACGCCGGCCTCGAGCAGGTGGATCGCCTGCTCCAGCGCCCACCGCGTGCCGACCTCGACGACCCGGTCGGGCTCGGCCTCGCGAACCGCCTCGGCGAGGGCGGGCGGGACGTCCACGCCGAAGATCTTCGGGATCACTCCCAACTGCTCCTTGCGCGTGAGGATCTTCAGGCCGGGGATGATCGGGATCGTGACGCCGTGATCGCGGCAGGCCTTCACGAACCGCAGGTACGGCTCGTTGTCGTAGAAGATCTGGGTAACCGCGTAGTCCGCGCCCGCCCGCTGCTTCTGCAGCAGGACGTCGATGTCCCAGTCCAGGTTCGGCGCCTCGACGTGCTTCTCGGGGTACGCGGCGACGCCGATGCAGAAGTCGGTGGGGGTCGCCTCGAGCAGGTCCTCCAGGTACCGCCCGCGGTTCATGTCGGCGATCTGCCCGACGAGGTCCAGCCCCGTCTCGTTCACGCTGCGGCCGCCCACCGGTTCGCGCGGCTGACCGTCGCCGCGGATCGCAAGCACGTTCTCGATGCCGAGGTAGTTGAGCTCGATCAGCGAGTCCTCGGTCTCCTCGCGCGTGAACCCGTTGCATAGAACGTGCGGGACCGGGTCGACGCCGAAGCGGTGCTTGATCGCCGCGCACAGACCGAAGGTCCCCGGCGCCTTGCGCGTGACCCGCCGGCGGTAGGTCCCGTCCGGGAGCTCCTCCCACACGGCCTCGGCCGAGTGCGACGTGATGTCGATGAACGGCGGGTCGAAAGGCATCACGGAGGCCACCGCCTCGTAGATCCGCTGGACGTCGCCCCCGCGCCGCGGCGGGATGATCTCGACGCTCACGAGCGGGCGCGTGGCGTTCGCCAGGTGCTCGATGACCTTCATCTCACCGGACCTAGCACGTGCTCACGCCCGCCCGGGCTCGGGTCGCTCACCGCGCCAGCGTGTCGTCAGGCTCCGATCTCGACGACGGCCGCCTCGCCCGGGATCAACGCCGACACGGCCGCGAACACCTTGCCGTTGTCCTTCACGACCACGGCGATCGGGATCGTGAGCCCCGTGGCCTCCTCCGTGCACACCCCCGTGGTCACGTCGCACACGTCGATCGTGCCGCCGACCATGGCATCGGGGAAGAACTCGACCGCCGCCCAGCTGGCCTCGTCGATCTCGACCACGTGCAGCATGCCGTCGGGGCCGAAGTTGATGTCGACGATCGAGGTGAATCCATCGGCGACCACGGTGCACGCGGGGTCGGTCCCGCACTGCACATGACGGGCGTCCGGTTCGATCCGCCAGATCTGGGATCTGCCGAGCG
>DATEDE010000147.1:0-3219 GCA_035286545.1 Actinomycetota bacterium
GCGCGCCCGCGAGCTGTTCCGCCGGTTCTGGGAGACCGCCCGAGCCGTCGATTGACCGCCGGGCGCCGCCGTCGGGACCGGGTATACGATCGGCTCCCTCACCGCGAAGGAGGCTGGGATGGCCGATCTTCCCGTCGTCACCTACCGCCCGGAGCCCTCCGAGTACGCGTGGACCTTCGGCGGCGTGGAACCCGTCATGAAGGTCAAGCCCGGAGACATCCTGGAGCTCTGGACAGACGACTGCTTCGGCGGACTGGTCCGAGGCGTCGACGACCTTCCTTCGCAACTGATCACCGCGTTCAATCCGCAGACCGGCCCCTTCTACGTCGAGGGGTCCGGGCCGGGGGACACCTTGGCGCTTCATCTGGTCTCGATCGAACCGGCTCGGGACTGGGCGGTGTCCACGACCTTCCCGCTGTTCGGCGCTCTAACGTCGACCCTGCGGACGGTGACGCTGCAGGAGCCGCTGCCTGAGCTCGTCTGGGTCTACGAGGCCGACCGCTCCCGCCGGGTCGTGCGCTACGAGGCTCGCAACGGCGACTACTCGGTCGAGCTCCCGATGGACCCGATGCACGGGACCGTAGGCGTCGCCCCCGCGTTCGGCGAGGCCCGATCGACGCTCGTCCCCGACGCTCACGGCGGGAACATGGATACACCCGAGATGCGTGCAGGGACCACCTGCTTCATCGGCGTGAACGTCGAGGGTGCCATGTTCTCGCTCGGCGACGGCCACTACCGCCAAGGCGAGGGAGAGGTGTGCGGTGTCGCGGTCGAAGGCGCGATGGACACCGTGCTCATCGTCGACCTCATCAAGGGTCGCATGACGCCCTGGCCGCGCCTCGAGGACCACGCCTACATCATGTCGACCGGCTCGGCGCGCCCCCTCGAGGACGCGTTCAGGATCGCCCACGGGGACCTCGTGCACTGGCTCGTCGAGGAGTTCGCCCTCGAAGCGCTCGATGCCTATCAGCTCATATCTCAGATCTGCGAGAGCCCCGTGGCCAACGTCTGCGACCCCAACTACACCTTCGTCGCGAAGGCACCCAAGCGGTACCTGCCGAGCTCCGAGGTATACGCCTCCGCCCATCGGCGGCTGAGGGAAACGGCCCAGGCCTACCGGGCCGAGCGCGGCCTGGCGTAGCGGGAGGCTCCGGTTCGTTCCGCCGCAACGGACTAGACAGCGGGGCGAGCCTGGTGCAGGATTCGGCCACGATTGCTGGCGGGTGCGTGCCCGCATCCTGCGCTGAGGCGCGTGCCCACCGATGGGAGGGGGTGTGGCATGGCCGTACGCGTCGAGGACCAGATGATCTCGGAGAAGGTCGCTCCGGTCCTGGTGGCGAGGACGCTCGGGCCGTTCGACCTGGTCGTGATCTTCGTCGCGATCGTCCTGTTCATCAACAACGCCGCCGGGGTCCAGTTCGCCGGGCCGTCTGTCTTCGTGTTCTGGGTGATCGCGTTCGCGACGTTCCTGATCACGGGCGCGTTCGTGACGGCCCAGCTCGGGCGCATGTTCCCGGAGGAGGGGTCGCTGTACGTCTGGACCCACAAGGTGCTCGGGCCCTTCTGGGGGTTCTTCGCGGGGTTCGTGGCGTGGTGGCCCGGGCCGATCGTCATGGTCGCGGCCGGGATCTTGGTCGCCAACTTCCTCCAACAGGTCGCGGCCTTCTCCGACAACGCGATCCTCACCAAGAACTGGGAGATCGGGATCGTCGTCTTGATCGTTCTTTGGTTCAGCGCGCTGATGTCCCTGCTCCGGATGCGGGTCACGCAGAACTACGTGAACGTCCAGTTCTGGTTCTACGCCGGGGCGATCTTCCTGATCGGCCTCGCGGGCGTCGTTTGGCTCCTGAAGGGGAACCCGACATCGACGGACTTCGGCGCCGGCTGGGATCCCTTCCAGGGCGAATCGCTCGCTCTCGGGGTCCCCGCCAACCTGACCTTCTTCTCCTTCGCGATCCTGGCGCTCCTCGGTATCGAGACCCCGATGAATATGGGCGTCGAGGTGACCGGCGGCGAGAAGGCGATCAGGACCTACTTGCTGTGGGGCTGCATCATCGTGATGGCGGCCTACCTGTGGGCCACGTGGGGCAACATGGTCGTCATCGAGGCCGGCGGCGCGAACGGCACTACGGGCGGGGCGCAGGCGGTCGGCGAGGCCATCGGCGAGTGGGCCGGGGTCCTCGTCGCCCTGATCCTCGCGTGGGTCTTCCTCACGGCCGCGGTGGTCTACAACTACGCGTTCGCCCGGCTGCTATTCGTTTCGGGCCTGGAGAAGCGCCTGCCGCACCAGGTAGGCAAGGTCAACCGGAACAAGGTGCCCGCGAACGCGGTGATCCTGCAGACCGTCATGGCAACCATCATCGCGATCCTCGTGTTCTTCATCTTCGGTGCCGGCGACAGCGACCCGTACAAGGTCTTCTACGCCTTGTACGCGGGCCTCACGATCGTCTGGTGCATATCGACGGCCCTGCTCTTCCTGGACATCTTCTTCGCGAAGCGGGCCAACCCGGAGCTGTTCGAGCAGGAGCGACGGATCTCCGTCGGATGGCTGTACGTGTGTGGCGGGGTCGGGACCGTGGTCAACCTGCTCGCGGTGTTCTTCATCTTCGTAGGCTCCTGGTACCCGGCCGGGTTCCCGAGGCTCTCCGAATGGAACACGTGGATGGCCGCGATCACCTTGGTATCCGTGGGCACCGGGATCCTGATCTACCTGATCTCGCAGTCGACGAGGAAGGGCAAGACGGACGAGCAGCTGCTCGCTGCTGGCGCGGCGGAGCAGGAGATCAGAGAGGATCTCCCGCCAGGCGAGCCCGCACCCATGGGCTGACGGAACTTGTCGTCCGGGACCTCGGGGGCCCCGCCCGCGCAGCGGGCGGGGGCCCCGTTCGTTTCGGCTCCAGGCTCAGGCTCTCAGCCGATCCCGTGCAGACCGCGGCACGCACCGGCCAGGACCAACCGCCCGAGGCGCTCGGCCTGCTCGACCGAAACGTAGTCGCGGTCGACGAATCGGGCCAGGACCCGCTCGAGCGACGCGCGCGCGAGCAGCGCCGATGCCCAGAACGCCTCGGGCTCGCCAGCCTCGTCCGAGCCGTAGAGGAGCTTGGCCGCCGGGACGGTGCCGACGAGCATCTCCAGGGCCCACTCGACCTGCCCCCAACCCCAGGGGATCAGCTCCGAGAGCTCGAGGGAGACGTGCGGCAGGACCGAGGCGATGTACGC
>DATEDE010000148.1:0-4545 GCA_035286545.1 Actinomycetota bacterium
GTCGCGGACCGAGGACTCGTCGTCGAAGTCCGCGAGGCCGAGCGCCTCCTTCATCGCCTCGGCCACCGGGAAGTACGTGATGCCCTCCCCGTAGGGCCGGCACCGCCCGCGCATCACGTCTGCCCCCTCGAGGCCCGACAGGAACTCCTCGACCAGGCGGGACTTCCCGGCGCCCGCCGCGCCAAGGACCGTGAACAGTTGGCACGCGCGATCGGAGACCGTGCGATCGAAGGCCTGCTCGAGCAGCGCCCCCTCCCGCGCACGCCCGACCATCGGGGCGTCCAGGCGTCGCGTCCGCATCGGCGAGAGCGAGGCGACCTGCACCAATCGATACGCAGGTACGGGCTCGGCCTTGCCCTTCAGCACGAGCGGTTCGACCGGTTCGGCCACGACCGCATCTTGCACGAGCCGGAACGTCGGCTCGCCGATCAGGATCTCCCCCGGCTCGGCCGCGGTCTGGAGTCGCGCCGCCATGTTCATCGTGTCGCCGATGAGCGGCTGCTCCGGACCCGCGACGAGCACCTCGCCCGTGGTGATGCCTATCCGGCCCGCGAGCCCGACGGGGCCGTCGGCAGGCGCGACGAGCCGCTCGCGCATCTCGACGGCGGCCCTCACCGCTCGCAGCGCGTCGTCCTCGTGCACCTGCGGCATCCCGAAGACCGCGACCACCGCGTCCCCGATGAACTTCTCCACCGTGCCGCCGTGACGCTCGACCGCGGCGCGCATCTCCTCGAAGTACCGCTGCAGGAGCGGCCTCAGCACCTCCGGGTCGTGACGCTCGGCGAGGGTGGTCGACCCGACGAGGTCGCAGAACAGCGCGGTAACGGTCTTGCGGACCTCGCGGGTCGGCGCGGCGGCCTCGAGCCGCGTCGCGCACGCCATGCAGAACGCGGCCTCGTCCGGATTCTCCCGCTCGCAGTTCGGACAGATGAGCACGACGGCGAGCCTACGCCGCAACCTTCCCCCGGGCCAGCGGCCGCCGTCTGGGGAACCGCCGCAAGGCTTACGGTCCTGCAGCCGAGCGCTCGGGTAGTCTGTGCGCCGGCCCGGGCTCGGGCCGCGTTCTTCGGGGGGGGTTCCAAGGTGCTCGGCGTCGCGAGGCAGGCCGTCGAGGCGGCGAAGGCCGCCGGGGCCGACTACGCCGACGGCCGCGTCGTGGCCGAGGAGTCCGAGTCGATCACGGTCCGCAACCAGCAGATGGAGGGCATCGACCGCTCCTCTTCCGAAGGGATCGGGATCCGCGTTCTGGTGAACGGCTACTGGGGCTTCGCCGGCACCGCCCGAACGGAACCCGAGGAGATCGACCGCACCGCTCACCTGGCCGTCGAGATCGCACGCGCCGCCTCCCGTCTGCCGATGGAGCCGGTGCACCTGGCCGAGGTCGAACCGGCCACGGGGACATGGCACTCGCCGATGCTCGAGGACCCTTTCAACGTCCCGCTTGAGGAGAAGGTCGCCCTTCTGATGGAGGCGACCCGGCGGATGCAGACCGTCGACGGGCTCGCGTTCGCCGAGGGCGGGATCGACCTGCACAAGACCCGGATCCACCTCGCGACCAGCGAGGGCACGGCGATCGAGCAGACCTCCGTGCACTCCGGGGCGGGCATCGAGGCCACCGCGATCGGCGAGGGCGAGCTGCAGCGCCGCTCGTTCCCGAACTCGTTCCGAGGGCACATCTCAGCTGCGGGGTGGGAGCACATCGCCAAGCTCGGGCTGATCGAGGAGGCCGAGCGCACCGCCACCGAGGCGGTCCAGCTCCTGAAGGCCAAGGAGTGCCCGAGCGAGGTGACCACGCTCGTGCTGGACTCGGGCCAGGTCGAGCTCCAGATCCACGAATCGATAGGGCACCCGGTCGAGCTCGACCGCGTCCTCGGGATGGAGGAGGCTTACGCGGGCTCCTCGTTCGTCCGGCCCGAGGACCGCGGCTCGCTGCGCTACGCGAGCCCGCTCGTCTCGATCACAGCGGACGCCACCTTGCCGGGCGGGCTCGGCTCGTTCGGTTGGGATGACGAGGGTGTCCCGGCGCAGAGCGTCCCGATCATCGTCGACGGCTTGTTCGAGAACTTCATCTCCAGCCGAGAGACCGCCAGCGTCCTCGGCTTGCCCAGCAGCGGGGCGATGCGCGCAGATGGGTGGGCGAACTTCCCGCTGATCCGCATGACGAACATCTCGATCGAGCCGCGCGAGGGCTCGCTCGCCGACCTCATCGGCGACACGAAGGACGGCGTCTTCATGGCCACCAACACCTCGTGGTCGATCGACGACCATCGCGTGAACTTCCAGTTCGGCTGCGAGATCGCGTGGCGCATCAAGGACGGCCGCCTGGCCGAGATGTACCGCAACCCCAACTACACGGGGATCACCACTGAGTTCTGGGGCTCGTGCGACGCCGTCGGCGGCCGCGAGGACTGGACCCTGTGGGGAACGCCCAACTGCGGCAAGGGCCAGCCCGGGCAGACCGCCCGCGTGGGGCACGGGGCGGCGCCCGCGCGTTTCCGGGGAGTGCAGCTCGGGGTCCGCGGCTGATGCCCGGCATCATCGGCCCCGACGAGGTCCGCCGGGTGTCGGCGTCCGCCCTGGAGCTCAAGGGCGCCGACGGCGTCGAGGTGCTCTTCATGCACGAGTGGGGCGGGCTCACGCGGTTCGCGTCCAGCTCGATCCACCAGAGCACGTTCCGCGAGGACACCGGCATCCGCGTCCGCGCGATCGCCGGCGACCGGATCGGCGTGGCGGCGTCCAACGACTTCTCGCCCGATGGGGCGCGACGGGCCGCCGATAGCGCGCTCGAGATGGCCAACGTCGTCGCGCCCGACCCCATGTTCCCGGGCCTCGCACCGCCGGCCCAGGTGCCGGACACGCAGGCGTTCGACGAGGCCACGTCCTCGACCACCCCCCATGCGCGCGCCGAGGCCGTGGCCCAGCTCGTCGCGCAGAGCCCCGAAGGGTTCACGGCCGCGGGCGCGTTCGAGACCCTGGCGAGCGAGGTGGCCGTGGCCAACTCCGAGGGCCAGTTCCTGTGGGCGCCGGCCACGCAGGCCTCGATCTCGACGGTGATGACCGGACCCGACCACGCAAGCGGCTTCGCCGAGGTGTTCGCCCGGAGCGCGGCCGAGATCGACCCGGCCGCGGTCGGAGCGCGGGCCGGGACCAAGGCCTCGGCCTCGCGGGCGCCGCGCGACCTGGACGCGGGCCGGTTCACGGTGGTGCTCGAACCCAGCGCCGTCTCGACGATCGTGGGGTTCCTCGCCTGGATCGGGTTCGGCGGCCGGGTCCTCGCCGAGGGCCGCTCCTGCTTCTCCGGCAAGGAGGGGCAACGGGTCGGCGCGGAGGCCGTGACGATCTATGACGACGCGACCGCGGCGGGGACGCTCGGCCTGCCGTTCGACTTCGAGGGCGTTCCCCGTTCGCGCGTGGACCTGATACGCGACGGCGTGTTCGTGGACGGCGTGTACGACCTGCGGACCGCGAAGCAGGCGGGCAAGGCCACCACGGGCCATGCGCTCCCGCCCCCGAACCCCGAGGGCCCGTTCCCGCTCAACCTGTTCATGGAGCCTGGGAAGGCCACCCTCGAGGAGATGATCGCCTCCACCGAGCGTGGGCTGCTAGTGACCCGCTTCCATTACTCGAACATCGTTCACCCGGTCGAGTCGACGATCACCGGCATGACCCGCGACGGCACGTTCTGGATCGAAGGCGGCGAGGTCGCCTACCCCGTGAAGAACTTCCGGTTCACGCAGTCGATCATCGAGGCGCTGACCAACACCGAGTCGATCGGGCGCGACACGGAGCTCGCCAGCGAGTTCTTCTTCTCGGCCTCGCGGGTGCCCGCGCTGAAGATCGCCTCCTTCAAGTTCAGCGGCCGCTCCGACCATTGACCGCGGCTACGCTCACTCCGTGAGCGAGCGGTTCGACATCGCGATCATCGGGGGCGGCATCATCGGCCTCGCGACGGCGTACCGGCTGCTCGAGGCGCGCCCTGGTCTGAGCGTGGTGGTGATCGAGAAGGAGGACGGACTCGCCCGACACCAGACCGGGCGGAACTCAGGTGTGATCCACGCGGGCCTATACTACGCGCCCGGATCGCTGAAGGCGCGCCTCTGTCGCGAGGGCAAGGAGGCGCTCGAGCGGTTCTGCGAGGAGCACGACGTGCCGTTCGAGCGGTGCGGCAAGCTCGTCGTGGCGGTGGACCGCTCCGAGCTGGGCCGGCTCGCAGACCTGCGCGAGCGGGGGACGGCGAACGGGATCACCGGCTTGAGGGAGCTCGAGCCCGCGGCCTGCCGCGAGATAGAGCCGCACGCGGCCGGGATCCGGGCGCTCCACGTCGCCGAGACCGGGATCGTCGACTTCGGACGGGTGGCCCGGGCCTACGCCGACGAGATCCGAACGCTGGGCGCAACGATCGCTCTCGGCCGGCACGTCACGGCGATCCGGCCGGGACCGCGCGAGGTGGTGCTCGAGACGACCCGCGGACGCGTGCTGGCCTCGAACGTGATCGCGTGCGCGGGACTACAGTCGGACCGCGTCGCCGCGATGACCGGCGAAGCG
>DATEDE010000149.1:0-3799 GCA_035286545.1 Actinomycetota bacterium
GTCGTGCGCGTCGCGCTCGACGACCTGGAGGAGTCCCTGGCCGAGCGCCCGGCACTGGCGGGCACGCGAGAGGCGATCGCAGCTCGCGACCTGCTCCGCTCCACCCTGCGGGCCACCTCCCAGGCCGGATAGCCCGATGAGCGACCAGGTGGGCGGGTTCGTCCATCGTCGGCTGAAGATCCTCGTCCCACTGCGGCACCGGGACTTCCGGCTCCTGTGGGCCGGGATGACGGTCTCGCTGATCGGCGACGGGATCATGCTGATCGCCATCGCGTGGCAGGCCTACGAGCTCTCGAACGCCCCCACGGCCCTCTCGCTGGTCGGCTTCTCGATGACCGTTCCGCACGTGGTCCTGCTGCTGGTGGGCGGCGCCGTGAGCGACCGGTTCGACCGCCGGAAGGTCATGCTGATTGCGGATCTCATCCGGATGATCGCCGTCACGGCGCTCGGTCTGCTCTCGGTCTACGGCCACATCCAGCTGTGGCACCTGGCGGTCCTCGCGGCGTTCTACGGTGCCGGGACCGCGTTCTTCGGTCCCGCGTTCGACGCGATCGTCCCCGACCTGGTCCCCGAGACCGAGCTGCCGCAGGCGAACTCGCTCGATCAGTTCGTCCGGCCCGCAGCGTTCCGCATGGTGGGGCCCGCCTTCGGCGGCTGGCTGATCGCCGCGTTCGACGGCCGGCCCGGCGACGCGCTCCTGATCGACGGGTTCACTTTCGCGATCTCGATCTCCTGCCTGATCCTCATGCGCTCGTCCCGGCGGGCCCCTGCGGAGGACGAGGAGCCGACCTCGATGGTCGGAGACATCAAGGAGGGGTTCCGCTACGTCCGGACCCAGCCCTGGTTGTGGGGGACGTTCCTCGCCGCGACGCTCGCGTACCTCATCTTCTGGGGACCCGACGAAGTGCTGCTGCCTTTCATCGTGAAGGAGGAGATGGGACGCTCCGCGAGCGAGCTGGGGTACATCTACGCGTTCGGCGGCATCGGCGCGATGTTCGCGGCCGTCGTGATGGGCAACCGGGACATGCCGAGGCGGCACATGACCTTCATGTACGTGGCGTGGACGCTGTCCACGCTGATGGTGGCCGGGTACGGCATCGCGAACTTCCCCTGGCAGTTCATGGCCTTCGCCTTCGCGTTCAACGCGCTCGAGAGCGCCGGACTGATCGTGTGGATCACCACCAAGCAGCGCCTGGTGCCCGGGCGACTCCTGGGTCGCGTCTCCAGCTTCGACTGGTTCATCTCGATCGGTCTGGTCCCGCTCTCGTACGCCTTCGCCGGCCCGCTCGCCGAGAGCCTGGGTGCCCGGACCACGCTGGTCGCCGCGGGGCTCCTCGGTGGGCTCGTCACGATCTCGTTCCTGTTCCTGCCCGGGATGCGCTCGATCGAGAGGAGCGGCGTGCTGGCCGGCACCGATCTCGAGCTCCTCAGCGAGCCGGGGCTCGGCGCGCTGGAGTCCTCCGCGCCGCCGCCTCGCGAGCCCTTGCCCGTCGCCAGGCCGATCCTGGTCGACGACGAGATGGTGGGACGCCACCAGGAGACCTTGGCGCACCTTCGCGAGGCCATCGTGCGCTGGCAGGCATCCCGCTCGGCCCTAGGTGGGGAGATCCAGACCCTGGAGCGCGAGGAGCACGTGCTCGAGCGGGAGATCGAGTTCGCGCGGTCGCGCCTGGTGGACGTGCGCACTCGGCTCGCGGTCATGCGGGGGCTGCGGGAGCACTACGCGGTGGCCGGACACCAGGTCACCGACGGCCTAGAGCGTCTCTCAGATGCGCCTACTGAGGCCGAACGGGACCTCGTGCCTAGGCTGACCGCCGAGCTGGACGCCGGATAAGCCCGTTCACGCAGGTCAGAGGCCCGTTTCTCCCGAGGGGGAATCTCTCCAGGAGGCCTACAGTCGCCCCCCCGGACGTCCGATACGGGTTCATATGAAGCCTCGAGCGTGGCTCCTGTACCTGTCCGGCGGCCTTGTCGCGCTGCTGGCGTTCCTGTTCGTCCCTGGGATGCGTGAGGGCTGGTTCTTCAACGCGATCGCGCTCTCCTCGGCGATCGCGATCGTGATAGCCGTCCAGATGTGGAAGCCCGAGGTTCGCGCGCCCTGGTACCTGTTCGCGCTCGGCCTCACGTTCTTCGTGGCCGGGGACGTCATCACCTACAACTACAACCGGTTCTTCGGCACGGACCTGCCGTTCCCCTCGGTCGGCGACCTCCTGTACCTGTCCGTGTACCCGTGCCTGATCGCCGGGCTGCTACTCCTGTCTCGTCGGCGCAGCCCAGGTCGCGACCGCGAGAGCGTGATCGATTCGTTGATCGTTGCGATCGGCGTCGGCGTCATGTCGTGGGTCTTCCTCATGGCGCCGTACGCACAGGACCCCAACCTGCTCATGAAGGAGAGGCTGGTCCTGCTCGGCTACCCGATCATGGACCTCATGCTACTCACCGTCGCCGTTCGCCTGGCGATCGGTGCCGGCAAGCGCGCGACGTCGTTCTACCTGATGCTGGCGGCGGCGGTCACCCTCTTCGTGACCGACAGCATCTACGGCTGGATCCTGCTGAACGTGCCGGACGGATATGACAACTCGACCGGGTTCCTGGAGCTCGGCTGGGGGATGTTCTACCTGCTGTTCGGAGCCGCCGCCCTCCACGCGTCGATGCGCACCCTTTCCGATCGCGCGGCCGAGACCGAGTCGCGGCTGTCGAAGCCGCGTCTCGCGCTGCTGGCCTTCGCCTCCTTGATGGCGCCGGCGCTGATGGCGCTCGAGCACGCCCGCGGGAACGCCGTGGACCTGCCCGTCCTCATCGGTGCCTCGGCGGCCCTGTTCCTGCTGGTCGTGTTCCGGATGTCGGGTCTCGTCCACAAACAGGAGCAGTCCGCGCTGCGTGAGAAGGCGTTGCGCGGCGCCGGTGCCGCGTTGGTGACCGCGACCAACCGCGAGAGCATCTACGCGGCGACCCTGGAGGCAGCCCGCTCCCTGGTCGGCCAGGACGCAGGGATCCGACTGCTCGTCGCGACCGAGGACGACGGGGACGAGTTTCAGGTCGTCGCAGCCGCCGGCGGCACCGAGGGCATCGAAGGCAACACCGTGTCGATCTCGGTCCTGCCCGACTGGAAGCGTGACCGGCTGCGGTCTCACCGCTCCTACGAGGTCCCGGCGTCCGACGCCGAACTCGCAACGCTGCTTGGCATGCCGTCGAACGCGGCGTTCGTCCTGAACGCGCCCCTGTTCATGAAGGACGAGCTCCAGGGCCTGCTCGTAGTGGCCGGTCCGGCCGGGGTCCCCAAGCCGATCCGAGATTCTGTCGAGGCGCTCTCCTCGCAGGCGGCCCTTGCCCTGGACTCGGCGATCACCACCGAGGAGCTCGTGCGACGCCAGAGCGAGGCACGCTTCTCCTCCCTGGTCCAGAACTCCTCGGACGTGGTCATGACGGTCGACGCCGACTCGACGATCCGGTACATGAGCCCGTCGGTCGAGCGCGTGCTCGGCTACGACGCGGCCGAGCTCGAGGGCACCAGGCTCACGGTCCTGATCCACCCCGACGACAAGGCCAACGTCCTGCAGTTCCTCACCAGCGGTGGGGATCGCGAGGGCGACGCGCACCCCGCGCTGACCGAGTACCGCATGCGCCACCAGGACGACTTCTGGCTCCACGTGGAGACCCTGCGCACGAACCTGATGCACGACGAGAACGTGAAGGGCATCGTCCTGAACACCCGCGACGTGTCCGAGCGCAAGGCGTTCGAGGAGCAGCTGGCGCACCAGGCGTTCCACGACTCCGTAACCGGGCTCGCCAACCGCGC
>DATEDE010000150.1:0-5545 GCA_035286545.1 Actinomycetota bacterium
GTGGTGGTCCTGCATCTCCTTGCCGGGGTCGGCGATGAAGTCGGGGAGCTCGGACATCGCGACGTTGATCTTCACGACCCCCGAGCGCGATCTCCACCGCTCGATGTCCCAGACGAAGTCGGCCGGCAGCTCCTCGCGCCCGACGAGGTCCAGGAACGCCGTCTTCGGGTGGATGCACGACACGCCCACCGGCGCGCGCAGCTCCTCCCCGTTCTCGAGCGCCACTCCGACGAACCGGCCGCCGCGCACCAAGACTCTCTTCACGCGAGCTTCGGTCCGGATCTCGCAGCCGAAGGACTCCGCCGACCTTCGGATCGAATCCGACACCGCGCCCATGCCGCCTTGCTGGAACCCCCACGAGCCGAGGTGCCCGTCGCCCACGTCGCCGATCGAGTGGTGCAGCATCACGTACGCCGTGCCGGGCTCGTCCGGGCCGGCCCAGGTCCCGATCACGCCGTTCACGGCCAGCATGCCCTTGATCTCGTCGGACTCGAACCAGTCGTCCAGCAGATCGGTGACGCTCATCGTGAACAGCCGCGTCACGTCGCCTACCCCGCGAACGCCGAGCTTGCGCATCTTCCACGCGGCCCTCGCGCTCTCGAGCAGGTCGCCGACCGCCATCGAGCCCACTTTCGGCGGCTTCTGTAGCAGGAGCGGCCCCAGGACGTCGGCGACGCCCTTCAGCCAGGCCTCCCACTTCGGCAGCGTCTCCGCGTCCTTCTTCGAGAACTGGGAGATCGACGCGTAGGACTTGGCCGCGTCGTCGGCGTAGACCTTGATCGAGCGCCCGTCGGGGTAGGCCTGGTAGTAGGGCCCGAAGGGCGTTACGTCGTAGCCGTGCCGCTTGAGGTTCAGCTCGCGGATGATCGTCGGCGGCATCAGCGACATCACGTACGAGTAGGTCGTGACCTTGATCTCGGGGTGGTCCGGGAACGGGGCGCTGGTGTCGGCCGCACCGCCGGTCTTGTTCCGGGCCTCGAGCACTACGGTTCGAGCCCCCGCTCGGGCGAAGTAGGCGCCCGCCGTCAGGCCGTTGTGCCCGCCGCCGATGACGATCGCGTCGTAGGTGTTGGCCATCTCGCACGCTCCCCTGGCTGTCGCCGCCGAGGCGCATCCTCCCACGCGTTTGAACGACCAGTCAAGCGAGGCCGAGCACGCCCCGGGGTTGACAGCCCAGGTCAACCGCGTAGAGTTCCCTGAACTGCCGTTCAACCGGCCCGGGCACCGCCCCGGATATTGGCCGCCGTTCAATGGAGAAAGCAGCGTGAGCACCCCGAACGCCAAGGGCAAGGACCGTCACCAGGAGATCCTGGACGCGGCGGCCCGTGTGATCACCGACCGGGGCCTGGCGGAGACGCGGATCTCGGACATCGCGGAACAGGCGGGGGTCTCGCCGGGGCTGATCCTGTACTACTTCGAGTCCAAGGACCGACTGCTGTCCGAGGCACTCACGTTCGCCAACGACCAGTTCTACCTGCGCATGTCACGCGAGATCCGCCGTATCGCCTCGGCCAGGGAGCAGCTGCGTCGGATGATCGATCTGTCGGTCCCCGGCTATCTGCCTGAGTACGGCCGCCTGGACGAGTGGGCCCTGTGGATCGAGGTCTGGGTGCGCGCTCTGCGCGACACGGAGATGGCCAAGGATCGCGAGGTCCTCGACCAGCGCTGGCGCTCGCAGATCGCCGACATCGTGCGCGGGGGGCAGGCCTCGGGCGAGTTCACGGCGCCGCAGGACGCCGACGAGCTGGCGCTGCGTCTGGCCGCGATCATCGACGGGCTCGCGATCCAGGTGATCATGAACGACTCGCTGGTCACGACCGAGCGGATGCATCGCACGACGATGGAGGTCGCGGCGCAGACCCTGGGCTTCCAGCTCGAGCCCGCCGCCGGGTGACGCTCAGGCGACCCGGGGCATCCGTTCAGGCACCGGAGGCGAGGAGCAGGTCGGGGAGGTGCTCCTCGTAGTGCTCGTAGGTCTCGCCGACGAACCACTCGATCGCGTCATCGTCGACCTCGGGCAGCTCGGCCCAGCGGCGCAGGACCTCGTCGCGCGCGGCGTCCAGGGCGGCGCGCACCTGCGCGACGTCCATCCCGCGCGCTTCCTCCGCGAACGCTGCGTTCCGCGCGTCGGTGATCTCATCGGTCTCCTCGGGCGGCACGAAGGTCCCCGCGGCGATCGCCTCGAGGTGCACCGAGCACTCGTGGATCCAGCCCGTGACGTGGTGCAGCATCTCCTTGATCGTCCACGAACCGCCTAGCACGCCTGGATCGCTCAGCCGGTCCTCGGGCACACGCGAGAGGGCACCTTCGAACTCGGCCCAGGTCTCGGCCTCGCGCTGCGTGTGCTCCGCACGCTCGTCCACGGGGCGCGAGCATACGCCGATACGCTGAGGTCCGCGCTCGAGACCGCACGGAAGGTCTACGTGATCGTCCGGCACTCCGCCTGAGCGCTCAGACGCCCAGACCGTCGGCGAACGCGGAGATCTCGGCCGCGTGCTCGTCGTAGTGGACGAACGTCTCCTCCGCGTACCAGTCGACTGCGATCTCGTCGGGCTCGACGGTCGGCCAGGTGGCGTGGAGCTTCGCCCGGCACACCTCGGCCCCTGCGAGCACCTCGGCGACGCCCATCGTCCCGGCCTGCCCGGTGATCTCGGCGTTCATCCGGTCGCCCAGCGTCTCGTCGGCCTCGAACGGGTCCACCCAGTCGCCGGAGCGCATCTGCTCGAGGTGCCCCGCGGTCTCCTCGGCCCAGCGGGCGCAGTGCCACACGAGGTCGCGCGTCGACCAGCCGGGCACGACGCCCTCGAGCACCTGCTGCTCGGGGGTGAGACGGCCGACCTGCGCGAGCAGCGCGGCCCAAGCAGCCTCCTCACGCCTCGCGTACTCCTCGCGGATCCCCATAGCCCGCGGAGCATACCCGCGTTACCCGGCGAGGGCCCGCGCGCCCCGCTTGGCGAGCTGGTCGGCGACGATGCTGCGCTGGATCTCGGAGGTGCCTTCCCAGATCCGGTCGACGCGGACCTCGCGCCAGAAACGTTCGGCGACATTCTCACGCATGTAGCCGCGCCCGCCGAAGATCTGCACGGCGCGGTCCGCGACGCGATTGGCCATCTCGCTCGCGTACAGCTTGGCCATCGAGCACTGCGCGTGCTGGATCTTGATGTCTACCCCGCGGTCGATGTTCTTCGCGAGCTCGTAGGTCATCAGTCGGGCCGCCCACAGCTCGGTGATCGAATCGGCCAGCATGTGCGCGATGGCCTGGAACGCGATGATCGGCTCGCCGAACTGGATCCGCTCCTTCGCGAACGCCGTCGCCTCCTCGATCAGGCGCTCGGCGGCGCCGCAGCATCGAGCGGCGATCATCAGGCGCTCGTAGCGGAACCACTCGTAGGTGAAGTCCAGGCCGTCGCCCTCGGCCCCGACCAGGTGGGAGGCGGGCACCCGTGCGTCCTCGAACGCAACCACGGCGTGCGAGTCCGGGTACGTGTGCGAGTAGGCCGGCTCGCGGACCAGCCGAACCCCCGGCGTGTCCTTGTCCACGAAGAACATCGCGTGCGCGCCGGCGTTAGGACCGCCCTCGATCTTCGCCTGGAAGAAGAGGTAGGTCGCTGAGTTGTACGAGGTCACGTGCCACTTCAGGCCGTTCAGGACGTAGTCGTCGCCGTCCCGACGGGCCGTCGCCTGGATCGCGTCCACGTCCGAGCCCGCCCCCGGCTCGGTGATCGCGTAGCACTCATGCTGCTCGCCGCGGATCGTCGGCACGATCCAGCGCTCGAGCTGCTCCGGCGTGACGACCGCGGGCGCCCAGGCCGGCGGGGTGTGCACGCACCAGCCGAGCCCGTTCGTGACCCGCCCGATCTGCTCGGAGACCAGCACCTGTTGGAACGTCGTCATGCCCTGCCCGCCGAGCTCCCTCGGCATGTTCATCGCGTACAGACCGAGCTCGACCGCCAGACGGTGGTGGCGCTCGCGGAGCTGCTGCTCGATCCGGCCGCGGTTCATCTCGGCCTCTACCTCGTGCGGGATCAGCTCATCGTCGACGAACCGCCGCGCACGCTCCTGGATCTCCCGGTCCGGCTCGGCCATCGGGTACGTGGTCATCGAGGTCACCTCCGACGCGAAGCATACGCGGGCGTTGAATCGCCGTTCAGCCGCGGGACACGGATCCGCGGGGCAGGTCAGAAGATGAACTCGAGACGGTGGCGGTTCGCCTCGATCTGCGCGAGCGAGTCGGGGTCGATCAGGTGGTCCCGCTCGGGCTCCACGACGTCGGGGCGCTCCCCGAACAGCTCGCCGGACAGGTAACGCTGCCCGGTGTCGGGCACCACGGTGACGATCGTCCGGAGCTCGGGGTGCCTCGCGGCCACCTTCAGGGCGGAGGCGACGTTGATCCCGGACGAGGGGCCGCACAAGATCCCCTCCTCGCGGGCCAATCGACCCGCGAGATCCAGCGCCTCCTCGGTCGAGGCCGTGACGAGCCCGTCCATCACAGACAGGTCGAGGTTGTGGGGCACGATCCCGTCGCCTATCCCCGGGACGCCGTGCGTCCCCCAGCGCTGCTCGGAGATCAGCGGGCACTCGGAGGGCTCGACCGCGTACGCGCGGATCGCCGGGTCGTGCGCCTTCAGAGCCTTCGCCACGCCGGTGATCCACCCGCCGGTCCCCTGGGCCGCAACGACCGCGTCGATCCGGCCCCCGGCCTGCTCCCAGATCTCCTCGCCGGAGACCTCCTGGGCTTGGGGGTTGTCGGGGTTCTCGAACTCGCCGGGGAAGTAGTAGCGGCCGGGGTCGGCCGCTACTATCTCGCGCATCTTCGCGAGCGCGAGGTCGATGTCCGTGCCGGCCCCGGCGGTGAGGACGAGCTCCGCGCCGTAGGCCTGGATCATCCGTTTGCGCTCGAGGCTCATGCCCTCGGGCATCACGATCACGCAGTCGTAGCCCTTGATCGCGGCGACCGCCGAGCACGCGATCCCCGCGTTGCCCGTCGTGCACTCGATGATCGTCATCCCGGGTCGAAGGTCGCCGCGCTCCTCGGCACGCTCGATCATGTGGCGGTAGATCCGGTCCTTCGTCGAGCCGGTCGGGCCGTACCATTCGATCTTCGCGAGGAGTTCGACCCCTGCGGGCGCGACGCGGGCAAGGCGCACGAGCGGCGTGCGGCCCACCGCGTCGAGCATCGACCTAAGCGTCCGCGCGTACGCGCCCCAGTCGGTGGTGGAGGTTCGGTCCATGGTGTCCATCTGCTCACTCCGGCTTCAGGTGGTGGGAAGCGGCCTGTGCGGGGCGCCCGCGCGAGCGATCAGGCCCCGGGGATCGGTACTACGCGCGGTCGCAGGCGGAGCAGCATGAGGGGGCAAGTCTGACCCTGTGTTCAGCTCGACCGCAAGCCCCAAGTTGCGGAGGGCCTACCTCGGGTCACCGAGACCGCTGGGCGGGCGGCTGGTGGCCGAGACGGCGGGAGACCTGCTCCGCGGCAAGGGCCGTGAGCCGGCCGAGCCTGGGCAGATCCACGGGCCGCATCCGGAAGGCCGGGCCCGAGACCGAC
>DATEDE010000151.1:0-3053 GCA_035286545.1 Actinomycetota bacterium
ACCGAGGCCCTGGACCGGGTCGAGGCCGAGGAGGCCGGCCCGGGCGAGATCTGCGCGATCGCCGGGATCGCCGAGATCACCATCGGCGAGACCCTCGCCGATCCCGACGACCCCCGCCCGCTCCCGGTTACGCGCGTGGACGAGCCCTCGCTCTCGATGACGATGGGGATCAACACGTCACCGCTGTCGGGGCAGGACGGCGACAAGCTCACCGCCCGCCAGGTGAAGACGCGCCTGGACCAGGAGGTGATCGGCAACGTCTCGATCCGCGTCCTCGACACGGAGCGGCCCGAGCTGTGGGAGGTGCAGGGGCGCGGCGAGCTCCAGCTGGCGATCCTCGTCGAGCTGATGCGGCGCGAGGGGTTCGAGCTCACGGTGGGCAAGCCCCAGGTGGTCACCCGGACGATCGACGGCAGGCTGCACGAGCCGATGGAGCGCGTCGCGATTGACGCCCCCGACGACTACCTCGGCGTGGTCAGCCAGCTGCTCGCGCTCCGCAAGGGGCGGATGGAGCAGATGGTCAACCACGGGACGGGCTGGTTCCGCATGGAGTACGTCGTGCCCGCCCGGGGCCTGATCGGCTTCCGGACCGAGTTCATGACGGAGACGCGCGGGACCGGGCAGCTCCACCACGTGTTCGAGGGCTACGAGCCCTGGCACGGCGAGCTCCGAACCCGCCCGAGCGGCTCGCTCGTCGCGGACCGCCGCGGCCCGACGACTCAATTCGCGCTGATGAACCTCCAGGAGCGGGGCGTGATGTTCGTCGGCCCGGGCGAGGAGGTCTACGAGGGCATGATCGTCGGCGAGAACGCCCGCGCCGAGGACATGGACGTGAACCCCACCAAGGAGAAGAAGCTCACCAACATGCGCCAGTCCACGGCCGAGGAGCTCGTCCGGCTGATCCCCAAGACCCAACTCTCGTTGGAGCAGGCGCTCGAGTTCCTGCGCGAGGACGAGTGCGTGGAGGTCACCCCCTCCTCCGTGCGCCTGCGCAAGGTGCTGCTCTCGGCGCAGGAGCGTCAGAAGGCCGGTCGCCGCCGCCTCAGCTAGGGTGCGGATGCTATCACACGCGATAGTATCACTCTTGAAAGTATCAGAGCTGAGAGTATACTCGTGCTCAGGATGCCGCCGAAACCGCCAGCCTTCGTAGGTCGCCGCGCCCAGCTGACGACCCTGGGGTCAGAGCTCGAGGTTCTCGAGCGGTCGGGGAAGGGGCGTTTCGTCCTCATCCGCGGCAGGCGTCGCGTCGGCAAGTCACGGCTCGCGGAGGAGTTCCTGAGCCAGGCCGGGATCCCCTACGCCTTCTTCGCGGCCACGCAGGGGCGCCGCCCCGCGCTGGAACTGGGTTCGCTCTCCGCCGCGTTGGCCGGCATCGCATCTGGACCGATCCCCGGGTTCGCCTCATGGGATGCCGCTCTCGCCTACGTCTCGACGGTGGCCCGGGCGACGGGGCCTCTCGCCGTCGTCGTGGACGAGTTCCCATACTTGGTCGAACAGGACCCCTCCGTTGAGGGTGCCTTCCAGACCGCCTGGGATCGGCACGTCAGTAGAGCCCCCGTACTCATCATCGTCATCGGCTCCGACTTGGCCATGATGGAGGCGGTCACCTCGTACGGTCGACCGCTGTATCAACGTCCCACTCGTGAGATCCACCTGTTGCCTCTGGGGCCAGACGAAGTGGCTTCGATGCTGGACCTGAACGCCTCCGACGCGCTCGATGCCTACCTGATCATCGGCGGGCTTCCGTTGTTGGCCGGATCCTGGCGTCCGTTGGATACCGTGAGGACGTATCTGGAACGCGAACTGGTCGATCCGAGCTCACCTCTGGTCGTGGCGGGGGAGCGCGCCGTGGCCGCGGAGTTCCCGCCAGGATCACATGCTCGTCTGGTGCTCGCGGCGATCGGTTCGGGTGAAACGACGTTCGGCAACATAGGAGCCGCGGCGGGCCTGAATGCGGCGTCCCTGGAGCGCTCGCTTTCGATACTCGCGAGCAAGCGGGTGATCGAACGCGCGCTCCCGCTCTCGGCCAGGAGATCAAGGGAGGCGCGGTATCGGGTCGTGGATCCGTACCTTCGATTCTGGCTCCGCTTCGTTGACAAGAGCCTGGAGGAGATCGAGCGGGGAAGAGGGCACATGGTTGCGGATCGCGTCCTCGCGGGGTGGGGAGACTACAGAGGCAAAGCCATCGAGCCGGTCGTCAGGATGCTCATCGAAGCCCAACTTCCCGACCCGCGATTCGGAGACGCCCGCCATGTGGGCGGATTCTGGACCCGCTCGAACGATGTGGAGATCGACGTCATCGCGGCCGCGGAGCCACAGCTCCCCCGCAGGATCGCCGTCGTTGGGTCGATCAAGTGGCGCGAACGGGGGCGCTTCACGGATCCGGATCACGCAAGGCTCAGCCGCATGTCCTCGAAGGTCCCAGGCACGGACTCCGACACGCTTCTCCTTGGCGTCAGTCGCAGTGGCTTCGCAACCGACCGCCTCGACGTCGAGCTCTCTCCCTCGGACCTGCTCAAGGTACCCAGATAGGGGGCTCTCAAGCCGGGAGCTCCACCCCAGCCGCAACCTGCGTACCCTGCTTGCGCACCGAGCGCCGGTAGAACACGTAGGCCAGAACGATGATCAGCGTCGAGGCGCTCAGCATCAGCGTCCCGACCGCGTTCGCGGCCGGGGTCGGTGCACCCCTGGCCGTGCCGTAGATGTACATCGACACCGTCGCGGTCGGCGCGTCCTGCGCGAGCTGCTGGACCGTGACGAAGTCATCCAGGGCGATCGCGAACACGATCGCGCCGCTCGCCAGGATCGCGGGCAGCAGGAGCGGGAGCGTGACCCGCCGCAGCGACTGCGTGGGCGAGGCTCCGAGGTCCATGGCGGCCTCCTCCATGTCTCGGCCGAGCGAGATCAGGCGCGCCCGGACGATCACGACCGGGTACGCGAGCGCCAGCACCGTGAGCCCCAGCAGCTGCGCGGTCGTCCCCAGGCCGATCACCGAGAACGCGTTGATGAACAGCAGGAACAGCGAGACGGCCAGGATCAGCTCGGGGGTGATG
>DATEDE010000152.1:0-4489 GCA_035286545.1 Actinomycetota bacterium
CCGAGCACCACGGTCTCGAGCGGCCGGTCGGTGAGGTGGACGGGCACCTCGCACTCCTGCGACAACAGCAGGTCCAGACCGCGGAGAAGGCCGCCGCCGCCTGTCAGGAACATGCCTGCCTCGAGCACGTCGTGGGTAAGCTCGGGCGGCGCTTCGGCCAGGGTGCGACGGGCGCCGTCGACTATGCGCCGGACGGGTTCGGACATAGCTTGGCGGATCTCGTCCTCGCGCACGCGGATCTCGGAGGGGGCACCGCTCGTGAGCTCGCGACCTACGACGACGGCCACCTTGCCCTGGGGCACCGGGAACGCCGAGCCGATGGCGACCTTGATCTCCTCGGCCGCCTTCTCCCCGACCGCGACCCCGTACTCGGCCCGGATGTGCTCCGCGATCGCGGCGTCCAGGTCGAACCCGCCCGTGCGGATCGAGACCCCCGAGACCACGCCGCCCATCGATACGACAGCCATCTCGGTCGTGCCGCCGCCGATGTCGACGACCAGGTTGCCGATCGGTTCGTGGATCGGCAGGCGCGCGCCGATGGCTGCGGCGAGCGGCTCCTCGACCAACACGACACCCTTGCCGCCCGCGAACTTCACGGCCTCCTCCACGGCCCGGCGCTCGACCTCGGAGCTCTCGCTCGAGATGCAGGCGACGACGCGAGGTTTGTGGAACCGCGACACGCCGACGCGCTGCAGGACGACCTCGATCATGCGCTGCGTGATGTCGAACTCGGTCATCACGCCGTGGCGGAGCGGGCGGACCGCGATCACGTTGCCCGAACGCCCGCCGATCATCTGCCAGGCCTCGTCCCCCATCGCCTCGATCGTCCCGGTGGCGGCGTTCATCGCGACGACGGTGGGCTCGTTGAAGACGATCCCCTCGCCCTGGCGGTAGACGAGCGTGTTGGCGGTCCCGAGGTCGAGCGCGATGTCGCGTCCCGCCATCTAAGACCCCATCACCCAGTGCGCTTCGCCCGAGGCGAGCGCCTCCTTCTTCCAGATGGGGACATCCTGCTTCAGGCGTTCGATGCCGTGGCGGCACGCCTCGAACGCCTCGGCACGGTGGGCCGCCGAGCACGCCACCACGACCGAGACCTCGCCGATCGCGAGCTCTCCCGTCCGATGCAGGAGGGCGACCTTCCGGAGCGGCCACGCCCCCAGGAGCTCCACACCGATCTCCTCGAGCCGGCGGACGGCGAGCTCGTCCCAGGCCTCGTACGTGAGACCGGTAACTCCGCCGGCCTGGGAGCGGTCGCGGACGGTCCCCAGGAACACGCACGTGCCGCCCGCGGCCGGGTCGCCGACGAAGGCGACCGCCTCGTCCGCACCGATCGCCTCGTCCGTGACGCGGACGAGCAGGTCTTCCCGCACGGGCTCATCCTACCGACGGCCGTAGGATGGCTGGATGGGCGAGCCCACTCCCCCGTTCGGCGGCGGGGACATCTGGAACGACGTGCCGCTGTTCCGCGAGATCCAGCGCGTGCTGCTGTCCTCGAGCGGCCCGGTCAACTGGGAGCTCGCTCGGCAGGTCGGGATCGCGACGGCCTCCTCCTCCGGCGAGGACCCGCACCCGGGAGCCGAGGACCTGCGCGGGTTCGAGGATGGCGTGAGACTGGCCGAGCTCCAGGTGGCAGGGTTCACCGGGCTGGAACCGCCCTCGAACCTGCCGAATGTGGAGGTGGTCCGTCGCACCGAGTGGGTGCAGCGGAACCTCGAGGGCCTTCGAGCGGTGATGGAGTCCGCGGCGGCGCGCTTGGGCGAGGCCGTGGGCCGCGCCCAGCGAGAGCTGATCCCCGAGGGCTCCCAGGGCTCCGGCGTCGAACAGCTCCTGACGCAGCTCTCGCCGCTCCTGCTCGGGACGCAGATCGGCTCAGTCCTCGGGACGCTCGGCCAGCAGGTGCTCGGTCAGTATGACATCGCGATCCCCCGGGCCGAGGGCGGCGCCCTGCTGTTCGTGGTGCCGAACATCGCAGCCTTCGAGAAGGACTGGAGCCTGGACGCCACCGAGTTCCGCACGTGGATCGCGATCCACGAGGTCACGCATCGCTTCGAGTTCGCGAGGCCGTGGGCGCTGGAGCGCTTCCGGGGTCTGCTCGACGACTTCACGTCGACGATGCGCCTGGACGTGGAGGATCTGCGCGAGCGCCTGTCCTCGCTCGATCCCTCGAACCCCGAGGCGATGCGTGAGGTCTTCGAGACCGAGGGCGGGATGTTCGGCCCGGTGCTCGACGACGAACAGCGGCTGAAGCTCGGCCGGATCCAGGCGTTCATGGCCTCGGCCGAGGGCTACGGCGACCACGTGATGCACGCGCTCGGGGCCCGGATGCTGCCATCGTATTCGCGGATCGAGGAGGCGATGCGCCGCTACCGGGAGTCCGAGCACGTCGACCCCGTCCTCGAGCGGCTCCTCGGCATCGAGGTCAAGCGCGAGCAGTACCGCGTGGGCCGCGCGTTCTGTGACACCGTCGCCGAGGCATCCGACGAGGTAACCCTCGCGCGGATGTGGGATTCGGCCGAGGCTCTCCCTTCGCTCCCCGAGCTCGACGAGCCACGCCTGTGGCTCGCCCGCACCGTGTGACCAGGTAGGCGCGGGCGGGCGGGGCCGTCCGGTATCCTCTCGCGGCGATGACCGTCGGTGAGCTCGTGGCCGCGCACGTGGTGGACCAGCGCGTCTGGGACGCGGAGGGCGAGCGCGCTTCCGACGGGATCTACCTGCTCGGCCCGAAGGGCACGGCCCTGCCGTTCGTGGTGACGCGGGCGTGGAAGGTGGGGACCGGGGTGGTGATCGAGGAGATCCACTTCTACGGCCCGTCCGGACGGCTGGTGCACCGTTGGGGTCCGGAGCCGCGCCGCATGCTCGGCAGCATGGATCTCACACTGGAGACCGACACGATCGACGGCGCGTTCTTCGACGAGGCCGGGCCCTACCTCGTCTCTTTCATCCTGGACAGGGAGATAGTCGGCGAGCTCGAGGTGCCCGTCCACGTTCAGGCCGCGCCGGCCAAGCTGCCCAAGGGGTTCGAGGACGGACTGAAGAAGTCCGACGTCATCTGGGTGGGCGTCCAAGCCGGCGAGACGCGGAAGCTCGTCCCGTCCTGGTTCGTCTATCGCAACGGTCGGATCTACGTCCTGTCCCAACGCGAGCCCGGACCCGAGGAGCAGTCGATCCCCGGCGTGCCCGGTGCACGAGAGCTTGTGGTCGTCACCCGGCGGAAGCTGCGCGAGACCTCGCTCGACGAGTTCCCGGCGTCGTTCCGCGTGCTGCGGGGCGCCGAGTGGGAGGAGGCGGCCAAGGTCCTGGCCGACCGTCGCCGCAGTCGCGTCGGCTCGCCGAAGGAGTCGATCGACCGCTGGCGGGGTACGTGCGACATCGCCGAGCTCACGCCCGTCGTCGCTGGCTGACGCCCCGTCTACGCCGGGCGGTTGAACGGGCGGCCGATAGCATCGGCCAGCCGTTCCAGGTCCTTGCCGAGATCCGCCATCTCGTCTGGCGTGAGCGCCTGGGGGCCGTCGCACAGCGCGCTCTCGGGATCGGGATGAACGTCGATCATCACCGCGTCGGCCCCGGCCGCGACCGCCGCCCTGGCCATCGGCGCCACGAGGTGGCGCTTGCCCACCGCATGGGAGGGATCGACGATCACGGGCAGATGGGATTCGGCTTGCGCGACCGCCATGCCGGCAAGATCGAGCGTGTTGCGCGTGGACGGCTCGAAGGTGCGGATGCCGCGCTCGCACAGGATGATCTCGGAGTTGCCGCGCTGCGCGACGTACTCGGCCGCCTGGAGCCACTCCTCGATCGTCATCGCGAGCCCCCGCTTCAGCATCACGGGCTTGCGCGTGAGGCCGACCTCCTTCAGGAGTTCGAAGTTCTGCGCGTTGCGCGTGCCGACGCGGATGCAGTCGGCCACCTCGGCTACGTGCCGGACCTGCGACACGTCCACGACCTCGACCACGATCGGCAGCCCCGTCTCACGCCGGCACTCCTTCAGGATCTCCAGGCCGCGCTCGCCGAGCCCCTGGAACGAGTAGGGCGAGGTGCGGGGCTTGTAGACGTCGCCGCGCAGGATCGTCGCGCCGGCCGCCTTGGCCGCCTTCGTCGAGACCAGCGCCTGCTCGCCGCTCTCGACGGCGCAGGGTCCGGCGATGATCGTGAACGAGCCTCGCCCGACCGGCGTCGAGCCGACGTTCACCGACGTCGACTCAGGGTGCAGGTCGCGAGCGACCATCTTGTAGGGCTTGCCGACGTTGATCACGTGATCGACGCCGCGCAGCTGGCGCCAGTCGATCGCCTCGAAGAGCTCGCGATCGCCTACCAGGCCGATGATCGTGTGAACGGTCCCGCGCGAAACGAAGGCCTCTCCGCCCGCGGCACGGACGCGCTCGGCGACCGCCGCGATCTCGGCCTCGGAGGCCTCCCGCTGCATCACCACGACCATGACCATCCTCCTCGTCCGACCGGCCCGGGTGATCCTCGGCCCGGAGAGACGAAA
>DATEDE010000153.1:0-3124 GCA_035286545.1 Actinomycetota bacterium
AGTTCCTGCGCGCGGTGACTGGCCACGCACCCGCCCGCGAGGCCGCCGACGCCGTCGCCTCGGAGCGGATCCGGCACCTACGCGAGGCCAACCCGGACTGAGGCCGCTCCGAGCGTCCTCAAGCACCCCGCGAGGCACGTCGAAACCCTGAGGTGTGAAGGTATGTCCGAGGTGCGAGGCCGAGCTCAAGGACTCGGTCATACGTTGCGTGCGGTGCGGGCAGAACGTGCGCGGCGAGCAGGAGGGCGAAGCCGTCGCCACAGCGGCCGAGCAGACGCCCTTCGGGACCCCGGCCAAAGCGCCGGCGCCGAGCAGCGTCTGGGGTGGCGCCGAGGCGCCGGCCGGCGTCTGGGGTGGCGCCAAGACGCCCGCAGTGTCCGCCGTGCCCACGGCCACACCCGCCCCCTCGAGCGCGGGTTGGGCGCCCGTGGCCCCCGTTCGTTCGCCGGTCGGCGACCCGGCAACGCGCCGTGCGCTCCCGGCGGCCCGTCGAGCGTGGGGTCCCGACCCGATCATGCTCCTCGCCGGCCTCATAGCCACGTCCGCCGGGGCGCTCGCGTACGTTGCGATCAAGGAGCTGTGGGTGCACCTCACGGTGACCCGGGTGGCGACCGACGCGGACCCCGCGCTCGTCGCCACCCTGTCGCTCCGAGGCAGGGCCGCGTTCGTCGGCACCGCGGGGACGGGGCTCGCGATCGCGCTCGCGGTGCTCGGCCTCGTCTGGCTCTTCTACGGGATCCAGCGCGGCTGGACCATCCCCGGGATCGTGAACCCGGCGATCGGGCTGCTGGTCGCGACGGCGGGCGTGATCGCGACGGTGCTCTCGGCGATGGTGTGGTTCGTCTGGGAGGACGCGATGGTCCTGCGCGCGAAGGCGGCAGGCATGTCGACGGAGGCGATGCAGAGACTCCTGAACCTGCAGCCGGCCCCGCTCGTGCAGATCCAGCGCCTGTCTGGGCTCATGACCTTCGGCGGGATGATGGTGCTCGGGGTGCTCGCGTCCTGCCTCGGGTGGTACGCGTACCGGCGACGCGACTGAGCTACAGCGGCGGCCAGGCCTTCCCGGTCGTGTTCACCCGCAGCGCCTTGGCGGAGTCCGCGTAGCCCCACTGGTGTGGCAGATCGACCTTCGACGAGCACTTCCCGCAGATGAAGGCGCGCCAGCGCTTACTGACGGTCTGGATCGTCGTGCACTCGGGGCACGTGAAGAACCGGATCTCGCCGTAGCAGGTAAAGCATCGGTACTCCGCGGCGTCGTCCGCGATCAACTGCGGCGTCAGGCACCATGGGCACGTGAGGTAGGCCATCGTCTACGCGCCTACGGGGCCGAGGGGTCGGGGTCGGCGAGGATCCTCGCGGCCTGCTCCTGCCGCTGGGCGCGGACCGCGTCGGCAAGCTCGGGCCGTGAACGCGCGAGGATCTGCGTCGCGAGGATCGCCGCGTTCACCGCGCCGGCCTTGCCGACCGCCAGGACGCCCACAGGGATCCCGCCCGGCATCTGGACCATCGACAGTAGCGAGTCCAGGCCACCCACCAGCTTGGACTCCATCGGCACGCCGAGCACCGGCAGGGTGGTCTGTGACGCCACGACTCCCGGCAGGGCGGCGGCCATGCCGGCCGCCGCGATGAAGACCTCGACGCCTCGGCCCTCGGCGTCGGCGACCCAGGCCGAGAGCTCCTCGGGGGTCCGGTGGGCCGAGAGCGCCCGGGTCTCGAAGGGCACGCCGAAGGCCCTCAGCTGCTCGGCGCAGTGCTGCATCGTGTCCCAATCCGACGTTGAGCCCATCACGACGCCGACGAGCGGCTCGGTCATGTCCGAAGGTCCTCCCTTGCCCGGTTGGCGGGCGCCGGAAGTGTAGATTGCGGGGCGAGCGGTGCCCCGCGGCCCCCCGGAGGTGCGATGTCGGACCGGTTCAGCCGGACGTTCGCCGCCTACGCGGCCGAGACCACCTGGGATCGCCTGCCTCCCGAGACCGTCCGCGAGGTCGAGCGCCGGGTACTGGACTCGATCGGCGTGGCGGTCGCCGCCCTGCATGAGGGGGCCCCGGTCGCCGCCCGCCGATACGCCGCGTCCCACCCGGGGAGCGCCACCGTCTGGGGCACCGAGGCCCGGGCGCAGGTCGAGGCCGCGGGCTTCGCGAACGGCGTCGCGGTCCGGGCGCTCGACTTCAACGACACGTACCTGTCGCTCGAGCCGCTGCACCCATCGGACGCGATCGCGGCGCTCCTTTCGCTCGCCGAGGTCCGCGGGCTGTCCGGGCCCGAGCTGATCCGCGGGATCGCGATCTCCTACGAGGTGAGCGTCTCGCTGTGCGACGCGGCGTCGCTCCGGGCCCAAGGGTGGGACCACGTCGCGTTCCTCGGGATAGGGGCCGCGTGCGGCGCGGGCGCGCTGCTGAGCCTCGCGCCCGAGCTGATCGAGCACGCCGTCTCGATCGCTACCCTCCCCCACGCCGCGATGCGACAGACCCGCGCCGGCGAGCTCTCGATGTGGAAGGGGGCGGCCGCGGCCAACGCGGCGCGGCACGCGGTGTTCGGCGCCTCGATCGCCGAGGCCGGCATGACCGGTCCCTTCGAACCCTTCGAGGGTGAGATGGGGTTCGTCCGCCAGCTCCTGGACGGCGACCCCTTCGCGGACGGGCCGCTGAAGGCGCTCGAGGCTCTCGAAGCGCCAACCCGGATCTCCGACACGCACGTGAAGTTCTGGCCGGTCGAGTACCACGCGCAGAGCGCGGTCGACGCGGCGCTCCGCCTGCACCCGCAGCTCGCGGGCCGCGAGATCGCCTCCGTGCGCATCGACACCTTCCGCACGAGCTACGAGATCATCGCGAAGGACCCACAGAAGTGGGACCCACGGACGCGCGAGACCGCCGACCACTCGATCCAGTACATCGTGTGCGCAGCCCTGCAGGACGGTGAGGTCACGGTGGGCACCTTCTACCCGGCACGCTTCCGGCGAGCCGACACCCTCGAACTGCTTCACCGGCGCACGACCGTCGAGGAGGACCCGGAGCTGACGGCGGGCTACCCCGACGGCATCCCCAACCGCATCGAGGTCACCACCGCCGAAGGCGACGTGCTGACCGAGCGCGTCGATCATCCTCGCGGCCACGCGCGCAACCCG
>DATEDE010000154.1:0-4090 GCA_035286545.1 Actinomycetota bacterium
GACATCCGCCGTGTCTTCGCGTACCACGGCGCCGAGCACAAGACGATCGCGGCCTTCGAGCACGACGAGCCGCTCGTGTCCGAGCGCGTCGATCGCTACTCCACCCTGCACGTGCGATGCGGGACGAACTTCCTTTTGCTCGTGATGGTCATAACGATCTTCGTGTTCACGCTGTTCGGGAACCCCGGGCTGTGGTGGCGCATCGGCTCGCGGATCCTGGCGATCCCGATCATCGCCGGGATCGCCTTCGAGATGCTACGGCTTGGAGCCCGGTTCCCCGGGTCGCGCGTCATCCACGCGCTCATGGTGCCCGGCCTGTGGCTACAGAGGATCACGACCAAGCCGCCTACGACCGACCAGATCGAGGTGGCGATCGCCTCGTTCAACGAGGTCCTGCGCCGCGAGCAGGAGATGGCCGCCGAGGCATGAGCCCGCAGGTTCCGCGGGTGCTTGCATCGCGATCTCACGGGTGTAGCGTGCTGGCCCGATCCCCGAGCGTTCGAGGAGGCTTCCCCATGTCTGCTACCAACCTCGACCTCCCCGTATTGATCTCGCCCCAGCAGATCCGCCGGCGCGAGTTCGTCACGATCCGGCGGGGCTACGATCCTGACCAGGTCCGCGACTACATGGAGCAGCTAGCCGACCAGGTCGAGCTCATGCAGTCGCTGCTACGTGAGGCGCGTCAGCAGGCCCAGGCGGCCGTCCGCGCCAACGAGAGGCCCCGCATCGATCCGTACGAGGAGCTCGCCCGTCGGGTGAGCGGAGTGATCCGAGAGGCCGATTCCGCCGCCGAGCAGATCCGCGGCGGCGCTCGCGAGGACGCCGAGCGCATGACCACAGAGGCGCGGACCGACGCCGATCGGATCCGTACCGACGCCCAAGCTCGCGCGGAGGAGACCCGGGCCTCGGCCGAGGCCGCGGTGGTCGACGCCCGCGCGGAGTCCGACCGCACGCTCGCGGGACTCGCCACCCGGCGTGCCGTGTTCGTCGAGCAGCTCACGTCTATGCAAGAGCGGCTCATCGCCGTCGCCCACGACCTCGAGCGCACCATCGAGATGGACGACCCGCAGACGCCGCCTCATGACACCGACGTGCCGGTCGCGCAGGCCGACACGCCGGGGGAGTCCTCGCCGGCGGCGGAGGCGGTCATCGACGTGACGGGCGGCGATGAGCGCCCGGCGTCCTCGTCCAGCGCGACCGGTGACGGGGGGGCGGAGACCGATGCGCTCGAGGAGCTGGATGATCCCGACTACGAGGAGCTTTGGGAGGGGACCCAGGCCATGCGGATCGAGATGCCCGAGATCCCGCCGCTGGACCTCGATTGGGGTGAAGGCGAGGACGACCCGGACGACCCTCGCGGCTGACCGAGGGTCGGGATGATGGTTCGGCCTGGATAATCCAGGCGTGGAGCTTTCCGAACGACTTCCCGAGATCGAGGCCCGGTACGAGCGGGTGCAGGCCCAGATGGCTTCGTCCGAGGCCTCGAAGGACCCCGACACCCTGCGACGGCTCGGCCAGGAGTACGCGGAGCTCGCAGAGATCATCCAGCCCTACCGCGAGTACCGCGAGGCCGTTGCGCACGCGCAAGAGGCTCGCGCCATGGCGGCCTCGGAGGACGACGCGGAGATGGCGGCCTTCCTGCGCGGGGAGGCGGAGGCTGCGGAAGCGAGGGCGGCCGGGCTCAAGGCGCGCCTGGAAGAGCTCCTGGTCCCGAGGGACCCCAATGAGGGCAAGGACGTCCTTCTCGAGATCCGCGCGGGTGCAGGAGGGCAGGAGGCCGCGCTGTGGGCCGGGGAGCTTTTCGAGATGTACCGCCGCCTCGCCGAGCGCAAACGGTGGAAGACCGAGGTGCTCTCGGCCTCGCCCTCGGATCTCGGCGGGTTCAAGGAGGCGGTGCTCGAGGTCCGGGGCAAGGGCGTGTACCCGGGGCTGAAGCACGAGTCCGGCGTGCATCGCGTCCAGCGCGTGCCCGTCACCGAATCGAGCGGGCGGATCCACACCTCGACCGCGACCGTTGCGGTCATGCCTGAGGCCGAGGAGGTCGAGGTCGAGATCCGGCCCGAGGACCTGAAGATCGAGGTCTACCGCTCCTCGGGTCCGGGCGGGCAGTCGGTGAACACGACCGACTCGGCCGTGCGGATCGTGCACCTGCCGACCGGTATCAAGGTCGAGTGCCAGGAGGAGCGCTCGCAGCTGCAGAACCGCGAGAAGGCGATGCGCTACCTGCGTGCTCGGCTCCTGCGTCAGGCGCAGGAGGAGGCAGCTACCAAGGAGGCTGCATCCCGGCGCTCGCAGGTGGGGACGGGCGAGCGCGCGGAGAAGATCCGCACCTACAACTTCCCGGAGAACCGGGTCACCGATCATCGCATCAAGCTCACTCTCCACAAACTGCAGGACGTCTTGGCGGGAGACCTGGACGGGTTCACGGATGCGCTGCTCGCCGCCGAGCGCGCCCAGCAGCTCTCCGAACCCGACGGGTCTCCTCCGAACGGGGTTGGGTGACGTGGGGCCGAGCGAGGTCCTGCGGCGGGCCGCGGACTACCTCGACCGTCATGGCGTCCAGAGCCCACATGCCACGGCCGAGGTGCTGCTGATCCACGTGCTCCGGACCGACCGGGCGGGACTCTACACGCGGACCCAGGGCCTGGACGCGCGCGAGGCGCGGATGTTCGGCCGCGCGATCTGCCAGCGCTGCACCGGCACGCCCGTGCAGCACCTTACCGGCGAGCAGGCGTTCCGCCGCCTTCTGCTCGAGGTACGTCCAGGTGTCTTCGTTCCGCGGCCCGAGACCGAGGTCCTCGTCGAGCACGCGCTCGATGCGCTCGGCGGCCTCGAGGGGCCGGTAGTCGTCGACACCGGCACGGGTACGGGAGCCATCGCGCTGGCGATCAAGGACGAGTGCCCCGGCGCGAAGGTCTTCGCCACCGACCGGTCGCCGGAGTCGGTCGAGCTCGCGGCCGCCAACGCGGAGCGCCTGGGGCTAGACGTCACGGTGCTCGAGGGCGATCTCCTCCAGCCCCTGCCGGCCGACCTGCGCGGATGGGTCGACCTGATCGTGAGCAACCCTCCCTACGTGCCCCCGGAGGACCTCGATGACCTGCCGCCGGAGGTCCGAGGCGACCCGCCGCTGGCGCTCGTGGACGACGGCACGATCTACGAGCGCCTGGCCGGAGAGTCCCTGCGGTGGCTCCGCACCGGCGGCACCCTGGCCGTCGAGATCGACGCACGGCGAGGCGCGGACGTGGCGGAGGCCCTCCGGCGCGACTTCGTCGACGTTCTCGTCGAGACCGACCTGGCCGGGCGCGACCGCGTGGTCGTCGCCCGCGCGCCGTGACCGAACCGGTCGAGCAGGCCGCGCGGGCCGCGCTGGCGGGACGTCTGATCGTGCTGCCGACGGACACCGTGTACGGGATCGGGACCCGGCCGGACAACGCGGCGGCGACAGCGCGACTGTTCCGGGCGAAGGGTCGACCCACCGAGCTCACCCTCCCGGTGCTCGTTCCCACGCCCGCGGCCGCCCGCGAGATCGCCGTGTTCGACGACCGCGCCGAGGCCCTCGCGCTCGCGTTCTGGGCCGGCCCGCTCACGCTCGTGCTGCCGCGCGCGGCCTCGAGTCGGGGATGGGACCTCGGCGGCGATCTCGAGACCGTCGGCGTGCGGATGCCGCACCATCCGCTCGCGCTCGCCGTCCTTGCCCGAACGGGGCCGCTCGCGGTCACGAGCGCGAACCGTTCCGCCGAGCCCACCCCGAGAACCTGCGAGGAGATCGAGCGGGTCTTCGGCGAGGCGGTGGACGTCTACATGTGCGAGGCCCAGCCGCTTCCGGGAGCGGCCTCGACGGTCGTGGATCTCGCACACGGCGAGATGCGCCTCCTGCGCGAGGGCCTGATCACCGAGGCCGATGTGCGCGCGATGCTGCACGCGTGAGCGACGGCCGACCCGGGCATCAAGGTCCCGCGGTAGACTCGCGCCCCCATGGCAAGGGTCCTCGTCGTGTGCACCGGGAACGTCTGTCGATCCCCGATCGCCGAGGGGCTCCTGCGCGCGGCGCTCGAGGTACGGCTCGGCGACCGGGCGCCCTCGGTCGCCT
>DATEDE010000155.1:0-4384 GCA_035286545.1 Actinomycetota bacterium
CAACTCGACGATGCGCTCGTCGAGGCGCTGGATACCCAGGCGCGGGCCGCCGGGGTCAGCCGGAGCGAGCTGATCCGGCGGGCGATCGCCGATCACCTCCGCGACCTCGAGTGGGCGGAGCACGACGCGCGCGCGGTCGCCGCCTACCGGCGCAGGCCGGAGGAGTGGACGGGACAGGGCTGGCCGGAGGAATGAAGCGCGGCGAGGTCTACTGGGCCGACCTCCCGCTCGGCTACGGACGTCGTCCCGTCATCATCCTGACCCTCAGCGCCGTCGCGGACGTCCGGACGCGCATCACCGTCGCGCCCGTGACCCGACGGGCTCGCTCGATCCGCTCGGAGGTGCCGGTCGGCCGCGCCGAGGGCCTGCGACGGACGTCGGTGGTCAACGTGGACAACGTGATGACCGTCCCCAAGGAAGCGCTCGAGACCGAGCCGATCGGGCGCCTCACCCAGACGACGCGACGACGGCTCGATGCCGCCCTGCGCTGGGCGCTCGACATCCGCCACTAGCCTCCGCAGGGGGTGAGAGCTGACCGGCGACCCGGTCAGGTCGCGTTCGAGGCCAGGTCACGCTCCAGGTCGGCCGCCGAGTACCGCTCCTTGCGCACGCGCAGGTTGAGGTAGATGAACACGCCGACCAGCGCCATGTACGGCATCGTGATCACGGAGGCCAGCGAGGCGGCGATGCTGCGCGCGGCCCAGTTGCCGCCGAACGGCGCCGTGAGCAGGCTGTTCACGATCCCGGTGAGCAGCCCGGCGACGATGATAGTCCCGAACACCGGCCATCCGAACCCGCGGACGAGGTTCCAGGAGCGCCGGAGCGCCTCGCGTCCGCGCCGGCCCTCGATCACCAACGCCGGGATCGCGCACGACAGGAACGTGAGCACGATGAACCCGGGGACGACCAGCAGGATGAAGCCCGCCGCGATCGCCAGGGCCGACAGGACGCCGATCAGGACGATCGACCAGAACCTGGCGAACCCGTACCCGTAGCTCTCGCCGATCTCGAGGTCCCGGCCGAGGAACGTCCCCGCGGCGGCACGCGTGACGGCGCCCGTGAGGACGGTCCACATCATGACCGAGGTGATCGCGACCACGAGCGAGGCGAGGACCCCGGCGAGCAGCGCGCCGTCGACGACCACCTCGACGCCGTCCCTGAGCTCCCGGCGCGTCAGGCCCTCGCGGATCCAGAGCTCGCCGAGCAGCACCTGCAGGGTCGAGAGCGGGATCACGATCACGGCCACGATCACGATCAGGTTCTGCCAGTGGCGGCGGTAGAGCTCGAACGCGTCGGTGAGGATCTTGCCGATGCCGCGCGGCCGTAGCAGCCGCGGGCTGCCTGGGGGCTCGGGGATGCTTGGGTCCAACGGACGCTCCTCGTGTGCGGCTTCGGACGAGTCTAGGGCGGATGCGCATCTCCGCCTCGAGGCTCGAAGCGGTACAGGGATCTCCCGGACGCCCCCGACACCGCGGGCCGCCTCCGAGGCCCTCCAGACGCCCGGAGCGTGGCCAGCCCTTCGGTCGCGAGGGGTATCCTGCCGAAGGGAATGTCGTAGGCAGGCGCTAGCGTCGCCCCGGGAGGAACAGATGGCAGCATCGCGCAGGACGCCACACGCAGCGAACGGGGGGCCCGTGATCCACACGCTCACCGAGGATCAGGTCCTGCGCAAGCTCGACCGGCAGGCACGTCGCCGCCTCGGCATCACGGGACGAGAATTCATGCGACGGATGGACGCCGGGGAGCTCGAGTACAACCCGGACGAGATCGCCCTCGCCAGCCTGGCCCTGCTTGTCCGCTAGGACCCCTCGGCAGGCTCTCACCCTCCTCGCCGACGACCTCCAACGAACCGTCTCGTGCGTGACCCGCGCCGTTCTACGGGTCGATGCGATCTCGTCCGACCGAGCGACCATCGGCTTCGGGCACGGGAGTCGAGCGGCCGTTGGTCGCGGAGGGCGTCGGTGGATCTCCGTGACGGTGTCGGTCGAGACGGTCCCGGAACAAGAGGATCCCGGTCGCTGGCTCACGCACACGCTCCTCTACGACTTCTCCCTGTTCGATCAGCCGTCCGGAGGCGACTTCCTCCTCGCGTACCACTGCCATCCCGAGCCCGAGCGCCGTACGACGCTCGGGCCGCACCTGCATCTCGGGGCACGCCCAGCCTGGGCACACCGGACGCTGAAGAAGATGCATCTCCCGACCGGCCGGGTGTCCTGTGAGGCGTTCGTCAGGCTCCTGATCGAAGAGCTCGATGTCGGACGGATGCGCTCGGACTGGGATGCGCTTCTCCGGCGGAGCGAAGCGAGCTTCGAGGCAAGGCGGACCTGGTAGAGAACCTGAACGGCCGGGCTCCCTCCGAACGTCGGCAGGGGTCGCGGTGATGATCCATCATGCGAGGGGGCCGGTTCGCCCCCCGGAGGCGCAGATGTCCTCGATCCCCTCACTCGTTCCGCGCGATCGCTACGCCGCGCTCGCGCGCTGCACCTACCTCAACCAGGCCGCGCTTGGGTTGATACCAGTGCCGACGATCGACGCGATGGAGACCTTCCTGAAGGAGACGGCGCAGTTCGGGAACCTCTACCTCAGCGACGACCAGGAGGCCGCGATCCTGGACGGCGTCCGTTCGGCCGGCGCCGAGGTGCTCGGGACCTCATCCGGTGCGGTGGCCGTCGTCGCAGGCGCGAGCGAGGGACTGGGCCAGGTGACCTCGCTGCTCGAGCCCGAGCATGGGACCGTCCTGCTCGTCGGATCGGACTTCCCGAGCGTGACGTACCCGTGGCTCGCGGCCGCCGAGCGTCGTGGGATCTCGCTGCGGTTCGTCGACGACCGCGCCGACCGAGACCTGACGCAGGACCTCGTCGACGCCATCGATCCGACGACGGCGGTCGTCACGTTCAGCGTGGTCCAGTACGCGACGGGCACGCGGGTCGATGCCCGGCGGGTGGCGGAGCGGGCGCACGAGGTCGACGCCCGCGTCGTCGTGGACGCGACGCAGCTCGCCGGTGCGGGGGTCGTCGACACCATCGGGTGGGGTGCGGACGCGCTGGTGACGAGCGGCTACAAGTGGCTGTCGGCCCATGGCGGCGTGGCGCTGCTGGCGCTCGCTCCCGATCTGGTGCGTCGCCTCCCCGGCCTGGTCGGCTGGAAAGGGACCCCCCAGCCGTTCGCCTTCGATCCCCTGACGCTCCGCCTGGCCGACGACGCGCGCCGCTTCGAGCTCTCGACGATGTCGTACGCATCTGCCATCGGGCTCGAGTCGTCGATCGCGATGCTCTCGTCGCTGGGGTTCGAGCGCGTCGGCCAGCATGCACGGCGCCTGGCGACGTACCTCGTCGATCGGGTCGCCGAGCTGGGATGGCGCCCGTTCCGGCCGCCGAGCGATCCATCGGCGGCGCCCCACCTCGTGTCCCTTCGGCACGACGATCACGATCCGGCGGTAACCGCGGAGCGTCTCGCTTCCGGGTCCCGGATCGTCTGCGGCGGCCGGGCGGGCGGGCTCAGGATCTCCCTCCATGCCTACAACGACGACGGCGACGTCGACCGACTCGTGGAGGCCCTGAGGCGTCTCTGACCCGCGACGCCAGGAGCCGGCCGCGGCGCCGAGCACGGGCCACGGGTCAGGGCAGCTCCAGCGTGGCGGGGAGACCGAGGTACTGATCATCCGACCAGGAGCTCGAGGCCCTCCCGGATCACGATCGGTCCCTCGACGGGCTCACCGTCCACCTCGGCGCCCGGGCCCGAGGGGTCCAGGAGCAGCGACCGGAGCCCGTCGGCGATCTCGACGTGGATCAGGCCGGGCTCCGGGTAGCGCTCGGGCCGCAGGCCGCCGTAGTAGTACGCGAGGATCTCCTCCGCCGAGAGCCCGCGGCGCGCCCTGCCGTACGCGCCCCACTGGACCATCCCGACGCCGTGCCCCCAGCCCCGTCCGGTGATCGTCACGCCCCCTCGGGTGCTCGCGATCCGGAACCACCGCGAGGGGATCGTCGTCGGCAGGCTGCCCGGGTATCGCTGCGGCTCCAAGCAGTGCGCCCACGCGTTCACGGCGTCGCGGAAGGTCGACAGGTCCATCGTCTCGCTCTCCACCGCGCCGCGGACGGCGACCTCGCCCCCGGCCAGCCGGAAGACCGCGACGATCTCGTCCTTCCCCCACTCCCCGGCCGCGTGCAGGAACGTCGCGAGGTCCTCGTACCGGATCCGCGTGCTCCAGTGCGACAGGCCGGAGGCACCATCGTCGCGCTCGACGACGGGGCGCAGGTACGGCAGCGGCGCGCTGCCGAACACGTCCTCGTTGCCGTAGGTCTGCCCGTTCGAGGTGGAGAAGTACAGCGTCTCGGCGGGCCGGCCCTCGAACAGGAGCACCTGCCCGTCCGTGTCCCGGACCGCG
>DATEDE010000156.1:0-3966 GCA_035286545.1 Actinomycetota bacterium
CCCACCGCTCGCGAGCGACACGCAGGCCGACGTCGTGGTGATGGGCGGCGGCTACACCGGGATGTGGACGGCGTGGTTCCTGAAGGAGCGCGAGCCCGACCTCGACGTCGTGGTCCTGGAACGCGACGTCTGCGGCGGCGGGCCGAGCGGTCGCAACGGCGGGTTCTGCAACGGCTTCTGGGAGGACCTGGAGATCCTGGTCGAGCTGTTCGGTGTGGCCGGGGCGCTCGAGGTGTGCCGGGCGGCCGAGCGCAGCGTCGAGGAGATCGGGGGGTGGTGCGAGGGCCACGACGTCGACGCCTGGTACACGCGAGCCGGACATCTGGGCGTCGAGACCTCCGCCGCGCAACAGGGAGCCTGGCGCGCCTGGTACGCGCTCATGGTCCGACTCGCGGTCGATGACGGGCGCATCGTGCGGCTCTCGCCGGAAGGGGTGTCGGAGCGGTGCCGCTCCCCCGTGTTCGGCGGCGGGGTGCTCACGCCGACGGGAGCGACGCTGCAGCCGGCTCGTCTGGCCCGGGGGCTCCGCCGCGAGCTGCTGGCCCGCGGGGTGCGGATCTTCGAGCAGACACCGGTGCTCCGCTTCCGCGGCGGCCCCACGCCGGGGGTGCGGACGCCTGGCGGCTCGGTCCGGGCGGGACAGGCGGTGCTGGGGATGGGCGCGTACATGGCGCCGCTCCCGCGCTTCCGCCGGGCGATCGTGCCTCGCGGCACGTACATCGTGCTCACCGAGCCGATCCCCGAACGGCTCGGTGAGCTCAGGTGGACCGGCGGCGAGGGGATCTACGACTTCCGCACCGCGCTGCACTACATGCGCACGACGCGCGACGGGAGGCTGGCGTTCGGCGCCGCGACCGCGGTCGCGGGGCTCGGCGTGGGCCTCGGCCCGCGGCTCGACTTCGACGAGGGCTCGGTGAACGACGTGGCGAAGGACCTCGGGCGGATGTTCCCGTCCCTCGCGGACGCCCGCCTCGAGTGCGCGTGGGGCGGGCCGATGGACGTCACGGGGTGGCGTGTTCCCTCGTTCGGCACCTTCGAGGGCGGGCGCGTGCACTTCGGCGTGGGGTACACGGGCGGCGGAGTGGGACCCTGCCACCTCGGAGGCCGGATCCTCTCGGGCCTTGCCCTCGGGATCGACGACGAGGTCACCAGGCTTCCCCTGGTGGGACTCGAGCCCAAGCGGTTCCCGCCGGAGCCGATCCTGTCGCCCGGAGCGGCGCTCACCCAGAAGGCCATCCTCCGCAAGGACCAGGCCGAGGACCGCGGCCGGCGGGCCGGCGCGCTCGTGAGCTTCGTGGCCGGGCTCCCCCGCCGTCTCGGCTACAACCTCGGACCCTAGCGACCGGCCCGCGCGCCAGGGGACGCTCGGCCCGGACCGACTTCTGTTCCGCGCGTCAGGCTCGAGGTGACGCAAGATGCCGGAGGTTCCACCATGGGCGACGTGATCGCGCTCGAGCATCTGACGAAGTCATACGGGCGCCAACGCGGTGTGATCGATCTCACGTTCGAGGTCCACCCGGGGGAGGTCTTCGGCTACCTGGGGCCCAACGGCGCGGGCAAGACCACCACGATCCGAACGATGCTCGACATGATCCGCCCGACCAGCGGCCGGATCACCGTGCTCGGGATGGACTCGCGCGCCGACCAGGTTGAGATCCATCGGCGCACGGGGTACCTGCCGGGGGAGATGGCGTTGTACGACCGGCTCACCGGCGCCGAGTACCTCCGATACCTCGCGTCGCTCCGCGGCGACGTCGACGGCGCCTACGCGCTCGGGCTCGCCGATCGCCTGGACTGCGATCTCTCCGTCACGATCCGATCGCTCTCCCACGGGAACCGGCAGAAGGTCGCGCTGATCCAGGCGTTCATGCACCGCCCGGAGCTTCTCGTGCTCGACGAGCCGACCCAGGGCCTGGATCCGCTGGTGCAGCTGGAGTTCCACCGGCTGATCGAGGAGGTGCGCACCGAGGGCCGCACCGTGTTCCTGTCCTCGCACGTGATGCCCGAGGTCGAGCGTCTCTGCGACCGCGTTGCGATCATCCGCGAGGGGCGTCTCGTCGCGGTCGAGGACGTCGGCGACCTGAAGGCGCACGCCGTGCGCTCGATCTCGATCCACTTCGAGGGACCGGTCGCGTCGTCATCGTTCGAGGCGCTCCCGGGCGTGCGCGAGGTGACCGCGCAGGGCGACGTCCTGCACGTGACGGTTGCCGGGCCCGTCGACGCCGTGGTCAAGGAGGCCGCGCGGCATGAGGTCGTCGACCTCGAGAGCCACGAGCCGAGCCTGGAGGACATCTTCCTGACGTTCTACGGCGAGGGCTCCACGGCAGGTGAGCCCGATGGCGCGTGAGCACGCAGCCGCGCTCCCGCGCGGCCGGATGCTGGGGACCGTGTTCGCGAAGACCCTTCGCGACCAGCGCCGGTCCTACCCGTGGTGGGTCGCCGGCTTCGTCCTCACCATCATGATGTACGCCTCGTTCTGGCCGAGCGTCAGCTCGAACGCCGCGCAGTTCGACGAGTACCTCCAGAACCTGCCCGAGGTCTTCAAGGAGCTGCTCGGCACGGCGGGGTTCGCGACGGCCGAGGGGTACCTGCAGTCCGAGCTGTTCTCGTTCCTCGGCCCGATCCTCTTGCTCGTCTACGCGATCGGCGCGGGCGCTCGGGCGATCGCCGGCGAGGAGGAGGCCGGCTCGCTCGACCTGCTGCTCTCGACGCCCGTCAGGCGGCGGCGGGTGCTGGCCGACAAGTTCGGGGCGATGGTGCTCGGGACTTTCGGTCTCGCGCTCGCGATGTGGCTCTCGGTGGTGGCCCTCGGGGCGATCTGGGACCTGCGGCCGGACCTGGCGAACTTCACCGCCGCCAGCGTGCACCTGTTCCTACTCGCGGTGGCGTTCGGGGCGATCTCGCTTGCGGTGGGTGCGGCGACCGGCGGCAAGGGCCTCGCGATCGGCGTGCCGAGCGGCGTCGCGCTCATCACGTTCGTGGTCAACCTCTTCGGGACCGCGGTGTCCTGGATCGAGCCGCTCCGGCCGCTGTCCCCCTTCTACTACTACTCGGGATCGCAGCCGCTCACGAACGGTCTCCATACCGTGCATGCGCTCGTGCTCGTCGCGATCTCGGCGGTCGCGCTCGCCGTGGCGTTGTGGGCGTTCGAGCGGCGCGACCTGGCCGCCTGAGGTTCAGGCGCCGAACGGCTCGTAGCCCGGGGCGGTCGAGGGCCACGGGTGCGCGCGCTCCCACATGGCGCCGACCTCGAGCACCAGGTCGTCGCGGAAGCGCGGGCCGTTGATCAGGAAGCCGAAGGGCAGCCCGTTGGCGCACGTGCCGGCCGGGACGCTGAGCGACGGATGGCCGCTGAGGTTGAACTCGCCGGTGTTGTAGCCCTCGGAGCGCGCCGGCTGGTCGGAGCCGGGCAGCGTCCCATCGGCGAGCCAGCCCTGGTACCCGTGGGTCGGGCAGACCAGCACCGCGTCCTCGCCGAGCAGCCGGTCCAGGTCCAGCACGTAGTCGAAGCGCCGGTGCCGCGCCACAAGGTAGTCGTCGAGCGTCAGTCGCAGCGCGTTCTCCATCTCGAACCGGAACGGCGCGCTGAACGCCTCGAGGTTGGCCTGCACGAAGTCTCGCCCGAGCCACGCGAGCTCCTCGGCCGTCACCGTCGTGAACCAATCCTTGCCGGGATCGCCGGCGTTCGCGACGGCCGTGGGGAACAGCGACGACGGCTCGAGCTCCTCGACGGGCAGGCCGAGGTCCCGGTCGATCGCGTCGAGCACGGCGCGGTACGGCTCGTGCACCTCCGGCGGCAGGGGGCCGAAGTCCCACGTCCGCGTCACCGCGAGCACCCGGCGCGGCTTCGTGCCGCCGCGCGGCTTCCACGTCGGGATCGCCGTCGGGTCGCCGTGGACGGGTCCGCGCATGATCTCGAGGAGGAGCCGCGTGTCGGCGATCGAGGTCGAGAGCGGGCCCTGCGTC
>DATEDE010000157.1:0-2674 GCA_035286545.1 Actinomycetota bacterium
TGCCCGTCCGGTCCCGGACCTTGTAGTCGTAGGTGTTGGACATCTAGCCGGCCCTTCCGGTCCTCATCAGTAGTTGCCGAGCGAGATCCCGGCCGACGCCGCGGCCCCGTAGCCGGCGTCGAAGCTCGCGCCACCACCACCGACGAGACGGTTGAGCTCTTCGGGGTCGTGGCAGCGCTCGTACGCCAGCTGCTGGCTTATCTTGCCGGACTTCACGAGGTTAGCCAGGGCCTGGTCCATCGTCTGCATCCCGAACCGCCCGCCGGCCTGCATGATCGAGTAGATCTGGTGCACCTTGCCCTCGCGGATCAGGTTGCGGACCGCGGGGGTGCACACGAGCACCTCGACAGCGACGGCGCGGCCGTGACCGTCTGCCGTCTGCAGCAGTTGCTGCGTCACGACCCCCTGGAGCGTCGTGGCCAGCTGCACACGCACCTGCTGCTGCTGGTGGGGAGGGAACACGTCGATGATCCGGTCGATCGTCTGCGGCGCATCCTGCGTGTGCAGGGTGGCGAAGACCAGGTGCCCTGTCTCGGCAGCGGTGATCGCGGTCGAGATCGTCTCGAGGTCCCGCATCTCCCCGACGAGGATCACGTCCGGGTCCTGGCGAAGCACGTGCTTGAGCGCCTGGGAGAACGAGTGCGTGTCCGCACCCACCTCTCGCTGGTTCACGACGCAGCTCTGGTGCTTGTGGAGGAACTCGATAGGGTCTTCGACGGTCATGATGTGCGCTTGACGCTCGCGGTTCACGATGTCGACCATCCCCGCCAGCGTCGTCGACTTGCCCGAACCCGTCGGGCCCGTCACGACGACGAACCCGCGGGGATACCGCGCGAGGTCCGCGACGATGCCGGGGAGCTCGAGCGACTCGACGCTCTTGATCTCGAACGGGATCAGCCGGAACGCGGCGCCGAGCGAGTCGCGCTGGTAGTACACGTTCACTCGGAACCGGGCCCGTCCCGGGAGCGAGTAGGACATATCTAGCTCGAGCTCTTGCTCCAGGCGCTCGCGCATCTTCTGCGGGAGGATCGCGTAGATCATCCCCTGCAGCCCGCGGCTCTCCAGCACGGGGTACTCCTCCAGCCGGATGAGGTCCCCATGCAGGCGCACCGTCGGGGGCGCCCCAACCGTGAGGTGCAGGTCCGAAGCCCCGCGCTCGAGCATGACCTCGAGCAGCTCGGGGACCGGGATCTGGATCTCCTGATCGTCTGACGGCATGCTCAACTCACTTCACCACCCTCGCGATCTCTTCGATGGACGTCTGACCTTGACGAGCCTTCTCCAGGCCGTCGTCACGTAGCAGCTTCATCCCTTGCTCGATGGCCACCTGCTTGATCGCGTCCGAGGACGCGCGCTCGACGGTCAGTCGTTCGATCTCCTCGGACACGGGCATGACCTCGTACAGCCCAACCCTGCCCCGGTAGCCGGTGTTCGCGCATGCGCCGCAGCCGGCGGGGCGGTACAGCTCGGTCACCTCGGGGATCACCGACGCCGGATACCCGGCCTCGAGCAGCTCCGCGGGCTCCGGCTTGTAGGCCTGCTTGCACTTCTCGCAGAGCTTGCGGCCCAGGCGCTGGGCCACCACGCAGTCGATCGCCGAGGCGACTAGGAATGTCTCCACCTCCATCTCGATGAGCCGCGTGATGGCGCTCGGCGCGTCGTTCGTGTGCAGCGACGACAGCACGAGGTGGCCCGTCAGGGCCGACTCGACCGCGATCATCGCGGTCTCGCGGTCGCGGATCTCACCGATGAGGATGATGTCCGGGTCAGCGCGCAGGATCGAGCGCAGCGCCGAGGAGAAGGTGAGCCCCGCCTTGGGGTTCACCTGGATCTGGTTGACGCCGGGGAGCCGATACTCGACAGGGTCCTCGACGGTGACGATGTGCCGGTCCACGCTGTTCACGATGTTCAACGTCGCGTACAGCGTCGTCGACTTGCCCGAGCCCGTCGGGCCGGTGACCAGGATCGCGCCGTACGGCTTCTTGAAGGACCGCTGGTACGACAGGAACGAGTCCTGCTGGAAGCCGAGCTCGGACAGCTGGAGCATCGCGTTGCTCTTGTCCAGGATGCGGATGACCACCTTCTCGCCGTGGACGGTGGGCAGCGTGGCCAGACGCAGGTCCAGGGTGCGGGCGTTGACCCGTATCGACATGCGCCCGTCCTGTGGCACGCGCTTCTCGGCGATGTTCAGGTCCGCCATGACCTTCAGGCGGCTGATGAGCCCGTTCTGGATGCTCTTGGGCGAGTGCATGACCTCGTGGAGCACGCCGTCCACTCGGAAGCGGATCCGCACGTCCTTCTCGGTGGGCTCGATGTGAACGTCCGAGGCGCGGTCCGAGGCGGCCTGGGTCATGATCGCCTGCACCAGCTTGACGATCGGGGCTTCCTCGATCGCCGCCTCCATGTCGCCGAGATCCACGTCCTGGTCCAGGGCGTCGGCCGCCTCCGACGCCAGGGCCTCGACCTGGTCCCCCATCCCGGAGAACTTGATGATCGCCTGCTCGACGTCGTTCGCGGTCGCGACCACCGGACTGACATCGCGGCCGGTGATCGTGCGGATGTCGTCCAGCGCGTAGACATTGGCCGGGTCCGACATCGCCACGAGGAGCTTGCCGTCCTCCTCGCCGATCGGTATCGCGCGGTAGCGCCGCGACAGGGCCTCGGGCAGCAGTGC
>DATEDE010000158.1:0-4130 GCA_035286545.1 Actinomycetota bacterium
CCTGGCGCCATGGCCTCCCACGAACCGGCGAAGGACAAGCCCGACGGCGTCGACGGCATGCTCGAGATGACCTCGAGGTTCATGGTGGAAGCCGCGAACGTGCCCGCGCCCTCCCGCCCGATCCGGCGCGTCCTCTGGGTCGTGCTCGCAGTGATAGGAGCCCTCGTCGTCCTGGGTTGGATCGCCCTCCTGTCCGGGGACTAGCAACTACTCGTAGGAGATCGCCTCAAGGACGTTCAGGCGGGCCGCTCGCCGCGCGGGGAGGATGGCGGCGAGCACCCCGGCCAGGCCCGCGAGCACCACGTAGAAGACCAGCTGACCGGCGGGGATCCCGAGCTCGGTGAATCCGTCGGGCTCGAGCGCCTGCTGGAGCGCCCACCCGAAGGCGATCCCGATCACCACTCCGAACAGCGCACCCATCACCGCGATGATCACTGCCTCCCATCGCACCATCGAGCGGGTCTGGCGCCGGGTCATGCCAACCGCCCTCAGCAGACCGAGCTCGCGCGTCCGTTCGTAGATCGACAGGCTGAGGGTGTTCACGATGCCGAACACCGCGATGATCACGGCCATCAGCAACAGCGCGGTGAGCAGGTTGAGCACCTGGTTCAGGAACTGCGCGTACTTCGCGCGGAACTCCGCCTGGTCCTGAAGCTGGATGTTCGGGAACGTCTCGAGGGCCCCCTCCAGGCCCCGTCGCACCTCGCCCACGTCGGCACCCTCGCTCGCCTTCACCAGGACGATGACGTCGAGCTGGTTCGAGAAGTTCTCCGAGTAGTCGGCGAGCGAGATGCCGTAGTCGTCCAATATCCCCTTCTCGGAGTAGATCGCCACGATCTGGCGCCGCTGCTCCCCCGTAGCCGCGAACGCGACGTCGATCGTGTCTCCCACCGCCCATCCCCTGTCGCTCGCCAGGTCATCGTGCACCGCGATCTTCCCGGGGCGCTGGAGGGAGTCGAACGAACCGGACACCACCCCCGGGTCGGCCGTCGCCTCGAACGCCGGGTCGACCGAGGTCGCGAACGCCGTCTCGCCCTCCACCCGGAACGCGGCCTGCCTGATCTCGGAGACGGCCAGCACCCCCGGGACACCTCGCAGTCCGCCGGCCGCCGACGTGCTGAAGCCGGTGAACGACGGCGAGGTCAGGATGAAGTCGGCCTTCAACGTGCGCTCGAGGACGGCGTCGGTCGAGGCCTTCGCCGACTCGCCGAACACGGCCACGAACACGACCAACCCGAGGCCGATCATCAGGGCCGACGCGGTGGCCGCGGTCCGCCGCGGGTTACGCATCGCGTTCTCGCGCCCCAGCTTGCCCGGCACGCCCGCTCGGCGGATCGGGGCCCCGAGCGTCCCGGCCACGGGTCTCGCGATCAGCGGCGTGAGCATCGCGACCCCGATGAATGTGAGGAGCACGCCGATGCCCACGAGCTGCAGGGCGTCCTCGGGCTGGCCGAACAGCCCGTACAGAACCGGGCCGACGCCCAGGGCCAGCACCACGAGCCCGCTGATGACCCGGAACCGCAGGGACCGCCCGAGGTGATCCTGCGACTCCGTAAGCGCCTGGATCGGCGCAACCCGTGCGGCGCGGCGCGCCGGGACGACCGAGGCGATCACCGTGATCAGCGTGCCGACGACTATGGACACCACCACCGTGCGGACCTGGATGACCGTCGCGCTGCCGGGCAGCTCCAGCCCGATCCCCCTCAGGAGCGCCTGCAGTCCGATCGCGATCCCGATGCCTACGAGGACCCCGATCGCCGAAGCCACCAGCCCGACCACGATCGCCTCCACGACCACCGAGACCATCACCTGACGACGGCTGGCGCCCAGTGCGCGGAGCAGTCCGAGCTCGCGGGTCCGCTGCGCCACGATGATCGCGAACGTGTTGAAGATGATGAACGAGCCGACGAACAGCGCGACGAACGCGAACACTAGCAGCGCGGTCCGGAAGAACCCGAGCCCCTCCTGGACCTGATCCTGCTGCTCCGAGACGTAGGCGGCCGCCGTGATCGCCTCGACGCCGTCGGGAAGCACCTCCGCGATCCTTCGCTGGAGCTCGGTCGGCGACACGCCCTCCTCGGCGACCACCGAGACCGAGTCGAGCTGACCGGTCCTGCCGAGCACCGTCTGGGCCGTGGGCAGGTCGAACAGCGCGATCGTCGCGCCGAGGAGGCTGTCGGATTCCCCGAACGCCGCAAGTCCCACGACCTCGAACTCGCCCGGAGGCCCTTCGAACAGGACCTGGATCCGGTCCCCCACGTCGATCGAGTAGCGCTCGGCCGTGCCCGCATCGATCGCGACCTGGTCCGGCCCGACGGGCGGCTGGCCGGTCCGGATCGTGAGCGAGCCGATCTCGCTGAACGAACCCCCGAAGGTCGGAGGGCCCATCGTCCCGATGGGGTCTCCGGTGGCCGGATCCACCATCTGCCCGTACCCGATCACGTCGCCGTAGGCCTCGGCCACGCCATCGACGTCCGCGACGGTCTCGAGCACGGTCTGGGCCATCGCCGCGCGCTCTTCGGTCCCGCCCTGGAACTCCGTGTCGAACGCGTTCTCCGCCCGGACCAGGACGTCCAGGCCTGTGGAACTCGTGACGATGATGTCGTCGAAGGCCTTCGTCATCGTGTCCGTGAGCACGTAGGTCCCGGCCACGAACCCGACGCCGAGCACGATCGAGAGCGCGGTCAGCAGCAGCCGGACCTTCCTCGCGAACAGGCTGCGGATCGCGGCCCGGAACACGGCGGCTAGGCCTCCAGCGACTTCAGGCGGTCCAGCACGCGTTCGGTCGTGGGCTCGAACATCTCGTCCACGATCCGGCCGTCCCCGAGGAACACGATGCGGTCGGCGAAGCTCGCCGCGACGGCGTCGTGGGTCACCATCACGATCGTCTGGTCGTGGTCCTTCACGGCGCTGCGCAGGAACCGAAGCAGCTCGTGCCCCGATCTGGAGTCCAGGTTGCCGGTGGGCTCGTCCGCGAACACGATCTCGGGACGGCTCACCAGGGCCCTGGCACTGGCGACCCGCTGCTGCTGGCCGCCCGAGAGCTCGCTAGGCCGGTGCGAGAGCCGGTCGCGCAGGCCGATGGTGTCCACGACCAGGTCGAACCACGCCTGGTCGGGATCGTCCCCGGCGATGTCCAGGGGCAGCGTGATGTTCTCGGCCGCACTCAGCGTCGGCACCAGGTTGAACGCCTGGAAGACGAAGCCCACCTTCTCGCGGCGCAGCAGCGTGAGGTTCTTCTCCGAAAGGGTCGTCAGGTCGACCTCACCGATGAAGATGTTCCCGCCGGTCGGGGCGTCGAGCCCGGCCATGCAGTGGAGCAGGGTCGACTTGCCCGAGCCCGAGGGCCCCATGATCGCGGTGAACCGCGCGCGCTCGAACTCGACCGAGACGTCGTCGAGCGCCCGGACGGAGGCGTCACCCTCGCCGTAGATCTTCGTCAGGCCGACGGCCCGCGCCGCGGCAGCGAACGGGACGACCTCGTTCACGACGGACATCGTCACCCCCCTCGTCGGGCGAACCTTCCCAACCTACCGGACGCGTGGCCGCACGGACGCGTTGCCCCGGCGCGGGCGCGAGAGCCGGACCGGAACGCGGGGGCGCCCGCCGCGAGCGCGACGGGCGTCCTGCGAGCTGGGTACGTGCTACTTCTGGGCTTTGGACAGGCGCGACTGCAGCTCGTCCTTGGACTTCTCGTGAGCCGCCGCGAGGTCGGCCGCGGCCCCGCCCGGCGCCGCGGCGGCCGGTGCGGCCGCGGGAGCCGGGGCCGGCGCCGGTCGCGTGCCGCCGGAGATCATCTCGGCGGCCAGAAGCGTGGCCGTGCCCAGAGCGATGAGCTCCTCGAGCTCGCGGGCGCGCTGGCGGGTGCGGGCGAGTTCCGCCTCGGCCTCGGCCAGGCCGGCCTCGATCTCGCTGCGGGAGGATATGAGGCTCTGCTTCAGACGATCCGACACGGCGTGCCTCCTCTGGTCTCGGCGGAACCCTCGCACACCGTCCCGCCGGCTGTAAACCCGGTTGCCCGGTGCGACCTACCCGTGGGCGCGGCGGGTTTCGAACCTGCGGCCTCTCGCGTGTGAGGCGAGCGCTCTCCCACTGAGCTACGCGCCCGGGTCCGACAGGGTAGCACCCGC
>DATEDE010000159.1:0-4699 GCA_035286545.1 Actinomycetota bacterium
TGCGCTGGTCGGGTTCCCTCACGCTACCTGGAGTCCCTCGGCCCGCACGCGCCGAAGGAGCGGCCATCTGCCGTCCGCGAGGTCGTCCTCCGACACCGGCGTGGCCGAGACCAAGGTGTCGTTCGCGACGGAATGCCGCCATAGGACGGCGTCCATGCGGCGCAGCTCCTCCCAGGCCGAGTCGACCCGGTCAAGGACGATCAGGACGTCGATGTCGGATTCGGGGTGAGCGTCGCGCCTCGCCCAGGACCCGAACAACACCACCTGCCGGAGCCGATCCCCGTATAGCTCTCGAAGATCGGTGCCGACGGCGCGCGCCACGTCCTCGGGGTTGAGGATCTCACCGAGGCTGGGGTGCTCCGGGTCGGGCCGCAGCACGGTTTCGCGCTCTGCGACCTCGGGATCGATCACCCCCTCCTGCGAGAGCCACTCCAGCGCACGTCGCTCGGCCCGCGAATCGTGAAACGCGAACCACGCCTCCCGCAGGTCCGGGAACCCGAACAGGGTGTCCTTGAACCGACGGAAGGCGCCTCGGCCCTCGATCGCGCGCCGCAGCAGCTCTCGGGCGCTCGGATCGCGAACCCTGGAGACGAAGTCCTCCATGTCCCGGTACCCGATCCCGGACGCGAGTGGATAGACAATGACGAGGGCGTCCTCGTCCGGGTGGTCTTGTCCGTCCTGATCCAGCGAGTGCTCGCTCGGCCTGGGCTCCACCTCTCCGGACCGGGGGTCGAACCACCACTCGGTGTCACCCGAGTGGTCCTCGAGGGCCTCCGCAAGCGTGGCGAGATCGATGTCAGCGACGTCGAGCATCGTCATCTCCTTCATCTAGCTCGACCGACCGGGACATCATAGGCCACCGGCGCCCGCGACTCCTGCGCATCGGGACCGCGTCGCGGCTGCCGCTAGCTTTCGATCCCCTTGGCTTCGTGCTCCCGGCGGCGCTCCTCCATCACCTCGCGGATCCTGGCGGCGACCTCGGGCATGGCCTCCTCCATGGCGTGGAAGTTCCGGGCGTGCATCACGATGACCGTGGCCTCGCTCGTCGTCATGACCGATGCCATCCGGCGCTGCTCTTCGAGCAGTGCCATCTCGCCGAAGAAGTCGCCGGGGCCGAGGTCGGCGAGGTGCTCGCCGTCGTGGGTCACCTCCGCGGTGCCCGATTCGAGCACCATGAACTCGTGCGGGAAGTTCCCCTGGCTGATCAGGGGCTTGCCCGCCGGCAGGTCGACCTCGTCGGTCCAGCCTCCGAGCCGCTCCAGGTCGTCGCCTGACAGGTCCGAGAAGAGCGGGATCTCCTTCAGTCGATCGGGTTTCACGGTTCCGACCTCCGTTCGCGGGATGAGCACCGGAATCCTCGCACAGGCCGGCGCGACCTGCCTTGCTACACTCCGCCGCGGAGGCGTGCCGGAGCGGACGAACGGGACCGCCTCGAAAGCGGTTAGGGGCCTAATCCGCCCCTCACAGGTTCGAATCCTGTCGCCTCCGCGAGCGCCGGCCGCCCTCCGGGGCGGCCGCTGCCGTTCTCAACCTTCGCGAAGGCAAGGTCTCAGAACCGCCCCGGGCGAAACGGTTCCATCGGGATCGAGGGCCGTCTGCCGGCGGCGAGATCGGCGATCAGCTTGCCGGTCGCTGGTGATTGCGTGAACCCGAGGGTGCCGTGCCCGGTGGCGACCAGAACGCCCTGCAGGCCCGGCGCCCAGCCGATCGCGGGCAGGTCGTCGGGCAGGAGCGGCCGGTACCCGAACCACGGTTCGCCCTCGGTGGGCGGCGGCCGCCGGAGGGCCTGCGAGCCCGAGCGCACGACGGCGCGGTAGCGCACGGGGTCGGGTTCGCGCCGGAACCCGGCGAGCTCCAGGGTCCCGGCGAACCGGACGCGGTCGCCGAGCGGGAGGATCACGACGCGTGATTCGTGCACGATGACCGGCAGGCTAGGCGCCCCGTCCCAGGTCGGCATCGTCGAGCTGTACCCGGTCGCCGGCTGGATCGGGAGCCGCAGGCCGAGCTGGGCCGAGAGCGAGGGACTCCACGCGCCGGCGGCGATGACGACGAGGTCGGCGGGGATCGGCTCGGCCGGGTCACCGGCCAAGACGCCCCTGGTCCGTCCGCCCTTCGCCAGCAGGCGGTGGACGCGTGTGTGCTCGAGGATCGTGACGCCTCTCGAGGGGAGCCCGGCCGCGAGCGAGCGCACGTACGCGAGGCAGTCTCCCCAGGCCTGATCCTCGATGACGAGCGCACCGCGGTTCGCCGGCCCCAGCGCGGGCTCGAGCCCCAGCAGCTCGTCCAACCCGAGGATGCGCGAAGAGAACCCCAGGTGGTCGAGTTCCTCCTGCTCCGCCTCCGCCACTCGCCGCCAGCCCTCGGAGACGAACGCTGTGATCAGCGGACCTCGCCGCAGGTCGAGCTCGACCTGGCCTCGGTCCACGAGGTCGCGGTAGAGCTCGAGGGAGAGCCTCGACAGCCCTACGAGGGCCGCGGTCGAGCGCCGGTACGTCCCGGCGTCGCTCGAGCGGAGGAACCGGAGGAGCCATCGCACCACCCCGAGCCCCGCGCGCGGCCGGATCGTGAAGGGGCCGTCCCTCCTGATCAGGGCGCGGAGCCCCTCGCCGAGGACGCCGGGCCCGGGGAGCGCCTGGGAGTGGCCCGGGCAGATCAGGCCCGCGTTGGCGAACGAGCAGCCGCCACCGAGCTCGGAGCGCTCTACGAGGGTGACCCGCAGGCCCTCCTCGGCGAGGTAGTGGGCGCACGCGACTCCGATCGCGCCCCCGCCCACGACCACCGCGTCAGTCGCCACGCGTTGCATGCTACGGGCGCAGGACCGGTGGGCTCGCCGCGCTCGTTAGACTCGTCGTCGGAGGCCTGCCCGAGCGGACGAAGGGGCACGCCTGGAGAGCGTGTAGGCGGGCAACCGCCTCGCGGGTTCGAATCCCGCGGCCTCCGCCAGATACCCCCCGACGTTCGGTCGGTGCTCTGACCGACCGAGCTACCGCCCGCCAAGTGAAGACACGATCCGCCTATCCGCTCGTCCTCAGGCCGGTTCGTAAGCCACGCGGTAGAGGTGCCAGCTGTCGGGGACGCCCTTGAGCTCGTGCCACCCGGCGTCCTCGAAGGTGAGGCCACTGCCAGCGACGAGGTCCTTCACGGTCTGAGAGACGAGTATCTGGGACGGGTCTGCCATCCCTGCGATACGTGCACCGAGGGTCACGGCGATGCCGCCAGCCTTGCCATCGATGGTCTGCATCTCGCCGGTGTGGACACCGGCGCGGATCTCGATCGGGAGGTGGCGGAGGCTCTGGATCGCGGCGAGCACACAGCGGACCGCGCGGGCAGGACCGTCGAACGTCGCGAAGAACCCGTCGCCGGCCGTGTCCATCTCGGTACCCCGGTATCGCGCGAGCGCACCCCGGATGATGTGATGGTGCTCCTCCACGAGGGCGCGCCAGGCGCGGTCCCCACCAGCGGCCGCGATCGACGTTGAACCAACGATGTCGGTGAACAGCACCGTCGCGAGGTAGCGGTCGAGCTCGATCTCCTCCTGACGGATCGTCGCGAGGAAGCGCTCAACCTCCGCGGGGAGGTCGTCTCCGACATCCCACATGTGCGCGTCACCAGGCAGTTCCGTGAACTCGGCGCCCGGGATGTGGGCCGCCAGGTACCGACCGTGTTCGACCTCGTGCGCGTCGTCGCGCCGATGGATGACGAGAGTGGGCACGCGAACCGACGGCAGCAGATCGCGGATATCAGTATCTCGATCGACGCGCGACCCCATCGCGGCATCGCCAGGACCGCCGAGGGAGAGCATCCAGGCGACGTAGTCCTCGACTTCGGCGGGGTCGTCTTGGGCTGCGGGGTACAGCGACGCGACCCATCTCCGAGCGAGTTCCTCCGTGCCCCAGCTACGCTCGATCTCAGCGACCTCGGCGTCGAACTCGGCGAGGGTGGGACCGATCGGGTAGTCGGGCGCCCGGACCTCTCTCGCGCTCGCCCCGTACACGATGAGAGCGGCAGTGCGTTCGGGCAGGGTCGCGGCGAACATCACCGCGACAGACCCACCAGAGGCGTCCAGCCCGAGGAGAGCAGCCCGAGGCGATCCTGCGGCGTCCATGACCGCTCGAACGTCCTCCATCCGGCCCTCCAGTGTGAGCTGTTGCGCCTGGTCGAGGATGTGATCCGAAAGGCCCGTTCCTCGTCGGTCGAGAAGGATCAGTCTGCTGAACGAGGCGAGCCGCTTCAGGAACGAACCCGTTCGCAGACCGCGCCAGATCTGACCGAGCCCCAGACCCGATGCGACGAGGACGAGATCGATCGGCCCGTCGCCTACGACCTGGTAGGCGATGTGCACGCCGTCACTCGTGCGTGCGAAGCGGGTCCTGGGGATCTCCATGCGCCCATCCTCGCCTGCACAGACCTCGAGGCGCAACGAGGACACCGATCGCGAGCGTGACGCACCGCGGATGCCTCGGGCAGCGCGCGAGGTGGCGAGTGGGTCGGGGGCATCCTCGTGGGGAGCGGATCACCCTCGGCTCGACGGAGCCCCGCGGCCTCCGCCAGGCAGCTACAGCTCGGACGCATAGTGCGTGTACGAGGACTTCACGTGCATGCCCACGTGCTCGTACAGCGTGCGGGCTCCGGTGCGCGAGTCCGTCGAGAGCCCGGTAAGGGTTTCGCCCCTGCGGAAGAACTCGCCGAACGCGTGCTG
>DATEDE010000160.1:0-8727 GCA_035286545.1 Actinomycetota bacterium
ATGGTCGAGACCGGGTCCCTGGAGTGCTTCATCGAGGGCGCGCCGGTCCCCACCGACGGGCCGTTCGCGGAGTCCGCCAGGTCTATGGACGCTCCACCGGAAGGGTTCACGAGCTGAGGAGGCGAGCGATGCAGGCGATCACCCCGTTCCTGTGGTTCGACACGCAGGCGGAGGAGGCAGCCGAGCGCTACGTCTCGGTGTTCGCGAAGCTCGGCAGGCCCGGCGAGACGAGGGTTCGGGGCGTCACGCGCTACGGCGAGGCTGGTCCCGGCACACCGGGGAGCGCGATGACCGTGCAGTTCGTGCTCGATGGGCAGGAGTTCACCGCGCTGAGCGGTGGACCGCATCACGCCTTCACCGAGGCGACCTCGTTCCTCGTCAGCCGCACTACGCAGGACGAGGTGGACCACCTGTGGGAATCGCTCACCGAGGTCGGCGAGGAGAGCATGTGCGGCTGGCTGAAGGACCGCTACGGCCTATCCTGGCAGATCGTACCGACCGCGCTGATGGAGCTGCTGAGCGACCCCGACCCGGAGCGCTCGGGGCGCGCCATGCGGGCGATGCTGCAGATGAGGAAGATAGACATCGCGGAGCTGCGGCGCGCTGCCGAGGCCCCCCATGGGTCGTGACCGCGGATGTCGGCGAAGGGCATGCCGGGTGACATCTAAGCCCTGAAGCGCTACTGGAGTAGGAGCTCGAGTGACGATCCGGAAGACGGCACGATTCACCGTGGAGCAGGGCGGGACTCGACACGGCGCTGGAGGCGATCCGAACGTTCGTCGCTCACACGCGGACCGCTTCGAGCTCGCCTGAGCGGTCCCCGCCGGGCGACGGCGCCGCGCCGGCGCCGGGAGGACTAGGCTCGGCAGTTCGGACGGGGAGGTTCGATGCTGAAGGAAGTGACGTGCATGTGCGGGTGGCAGACCCGCGGCACCGAGGACGAGGTCGTCGAGGCGATCCAGGCCCACGGTGACGAGGTCCACGGCCGCCGCCCCTCGCGCGAGGAGATCCTGGCGCTCGCGGTCGACCTCTCGGGACCGGGCGAGGATGCCGAGACCGCGTAAGCGCGACCCGCTCGTCCAGCTCGAGGGCCCGCTTACCAGCACGGCCTGGTCCTCGGCGTTCGTCGCGCAGAGCCTGGAGATCCTCTTCACCTACCTAGCGGAGGACGGCGCTCACACCCTGCGCCCGATCCACGCCGACACGCTCCGCCTGGGGTGGCCCCCGGACCGCCAGCCCGGCGAGATCGTGATGGACGCGGTCGAGCGCTACGGACTCACGCCGATCCTCGTGCACTCGACCTCGTGGCGGCACGAGGAGGGACGGCTGATCCTCACCTACGTCGCCGCGGTCGAACCACCGAGCGACCTCACCCACTACCTGGTCGACGAGCCGGTGCTCCGCGCGGACCTAGCGCGCGGCGACGCGTTCGGGCCGCCGCCGGAGATCGGCGTCGCCCAAGTGCTCGAGCACGCGTTCCGGCACCTGTCCTGGCTCGTCAAGGACGACGAGGTCGTGGGCGGCCGCCTCGCCGAGTGGACGGCGTTCCTGGACCGCTACGAGCCCGAGCCGTTCCGCGCCTTCGGCCCCACGGGGTGAGCCGGGCCGCCCGTTCGGCTATTCGCCTCCTGATCTAGCGGCTACGTCCCGGGGATGAATACCAGCGTGAGCTGGCCGCCCTCACCGGTCGCCGTGTCGGGCTCGAGGCTCGGGCCCGGCACGTTCATCTCCGTGTAGTGAGCCTGCACGTTCAGCAACCACCAGCCCGGTCCGAACACGTCGCTCACATCGACCACGCCGCTCGACTCCCACGCGCCGGGGCCCTTCTCGTCGACGATCGCCTGGTCGGGATCGGTCCGAGCGGCCTCCGACAGGGTGCCTGTCAGCAGGTCGTACACGAGGACGCGGTTGAACCCAGCCTTCTTCCAGTTCCGATCCTCCTGGATCACGAGCGCCGAGTCGGAGATCCCCAGGTTGTCGGGGCTGAATATGTCGTCGCCGGCCGCGGCGTCCAGAACCACCGACAGCGTGGCCTGCTTCGGGGCCGCCGGATCGACCTCGAGCATGTAGACGCGGCCGTGCGTCACCTCCTGGTTCGCGCGCCCCGTCTCGGCGAAGTAGACCGTGCCCGGGCTGTTCGGATCGTCGACCTGGTCCTCGATGCGGTTGAAGTCGAACGCCCCCATCGACTGGACGAGCTTCTCGAGCTGGAGCGGGAGCAGGTCCTCGGCGTTCGGGATCCGCGCGAAGTGCCCCCGCATCGTCTCGCCCTTGTCGAGGTCGTCGTCCGAGGGGTTCCCGTCGGCCACCTTCTTGTTGGGCACCCACACGCGTAACGAGCCCTCGCTCCCGTCGAGCGCCCCGTCGAAGCTGGCCGCTGTGTAGGCGAAGTACTGGGAGAACTCGCTGAACCCATCCTCGGACAGCCCGATGAAGGCGCGGGAGAGACCCTGCACGGGGACGACGTTCTCGTGGCCGAAGTGGCCGAACCATGGAGTTTCGTGCACGGCACCCGTGCTCGCGTCGATCGCGATCGTGATGCCCTTGCGAGCGCTGTGCTTGCCCTCCTCGCCGGTGAGGTACCACGGCGTCCCGTCGATGGTCTCCAGCGTGCTCGAGCAGAGCCACACGTAGTCCTCGGTCCCGTCGACCACGTACTCGCCCGCCGTCACCTCGCCGGCTGTGTTCATCTTCACGTGCGAGACACGCGAGCCCGACGGGTCGTAGGCGGCGTTCAGCTCGTGGTTGAAGAAGACCTCGATCACCCCAGGCGCGGACTCGTACCAGCCGATGCCGTCGGGCACGCCGGACATCTGGTAGTCGCCCACGATGTCGCCTGTCGTCAGCACCGGCTGGACGATCACGCCCGGAGCTACCGGCACGAGGAACGGCCGAACCGCCGTGACGAACTGCGACGGGCCGGCCGCCGAGGCGGCACCGCCGGGACCGAACAGCGACACCACCACGACGACGTACGCGGCAACGGAACCCAACATCCTCGAACGGCGCATGCGCCCTCCCTCTCGACCGGGCGCCCGACGCTATGCCCACGCTCCCGGGGTGGTCAAATCGCCGAACGGTTCGACCCCCAGACCGCCGGAGCCGTCGTCAGATAGGTGGCGGCGAGCCGGTCGGGCAGCTCCGACGTTAGGTTCAGTCCGGTGAGGAAGGTAGACCTCGAGGAGCGTCGGGCGCGGCTCGGGCTGCGACATGGGCTCGATGCGCGGGTGGGGTCGGTCGAGGAGGCCGCGACCGCGATGGTCGGCCTGCACTCGAGCGACCCGACGACCGTGTACCTCTCGGCGCGGGCGCGCGTCGACGGGTTCGCGCCGGCCGACCTCGAGGACGCGCTCTACGAGCGGCGGTCGCTGGTACGGATCCTCGGGATGCGCCACACGTTGTTCGTCGCCCCGCGCGATCTCGCCGCCGTGATGGATGCGGCGTGCACGAAGGCTCTCGCGCCACCCGAGTGCCGGCGCCTGATCGGGATGCTCGAGGAGCAGGGCATCGCGGAGCCCGGCGCGGGCGCAAGGTGGCTGTCACGCGTCTCGGACAAGACGCTGGACGCGCTCGACGCCCGCGGCCAGGCCACCGCGCGGGAGCTCACGAAGGACGTCCCCGAGCTCGGCGCCCAGCTCCGGTTCGGCGAGGGGAAGACCTGGGCCGGGACGATGGGGGTCTCGACCCGCGTGCTGTTCCTGCTCGCGTCCGAGGGCAGGGTCGTGCGCGGCCGGCCGCTCGGATCGTGGACCTCGGGGCAGTACCGGTGGGCGCGGACCGAGTCGTGGCTGGGCGAGTCGCTCGAGCGCCTCGATCACGCCGAGGCCTGCACCGAGCTTCTCCGGCGGTGGCTCCGCGCCTTCGGGCCGGGGACCATCGCCGACGTCCGGTGGTGGACCGGGTGGACGGCCCGGCTCTCGACCACCACGCTGCATACCCTCGGCGCCGTCGAGGTCGAGCTCGACGAGGGCACCGGATACGTGCTGCCCGATGACGAGGACGCCTTCGAGGATCCCGGACCCTGGGTCGCGCTGCTGCCAAGTCTTGACCCGACCGTCATGGGGTGGAAGGAGCGCTCCTGGTACCTCGGCGAGCACAGCGCCGATCTCTCCGACCGAAACGGCAACGCCGGGCCATCGGTGTGGGCGAACGGCCGAGTGGTCGGCGGGTGGACCCAGCACGGAGACGGCGAGGTGATCGTCGAGCTCTTCGAGCCCGTCGACGCCGGGACCCGCAGGCGGGTCGACATCGAGCGGGAGCGGCTGCGGGAGCGGCTCGGCGACGTGCGGATCAAGCTGCGGTTCCCGACACCTCTCTCGACGAGGCTCGCCGCTCGCTGAGCCTCCCCGCCGGTCGTCGATCCCTGGTGCTGCCACGCCCCGCGAACGGGTGCCATCCCCCGCGCCTCGGGGCCGCCGGCCGCGGAGGATGGCGGTCCAAGAAGGAGGTCTCGATGACGAGGTCCGCACTTCTCGCGGTGGTGGGCGCGATCTGTTTCGGGGTCGGCGGCGCGCTCTTCCTGGTGGGGGGATCCGGGCTCGCCTTCGCACTGGTCGCCTTCGCGCTCGGGGCGCTCGCGCTCGTGGGCTTCCAGCTGCTCAGGCGGCGAGCGCCGCGGCCCACGGCTGGATCGAACCCGGCGCCGATCGGTCCGAGCCGCGGCGGAGGGATCGCGGCCGGCGTTGGACTCGCCCTCGGAGCCCTCGCCCTCGTCCTGGCTCTTTCCGTCGCCGAGGGCGAGGCGCGCGGCCACGGGATCTTCCACCTCCTGTTCGGCGCGGTGGCGCTCGGGCTGTTCGTCGCGGTCGACCGGTGGTGGCGGCCCCTCGAGGGCACCACCGGCGCGTCGCTGCGCACGCCGGTCCTCGTCCTGCTCTGGGTGGGTGCCGCCGGTGCGTTCCTGGAGTCGATCGGCGCTGCGGGCTACGACAGGTTCAACGCCGGACATCGGATCGAGGCGCTGACCACGGTGCACAACTCCGCCACGATCCTCGGTCCGATCTCGCTGCTGATGGTCCCGGTCGGGATCGCGGTGCTCGCGGCCGCGTTCGTCGGACGGCGCCGTGCGCGGGCGAGCGCGTCGGCCTAGCCCTAGCCGGACAGGACGACGTCACGCATCCGGCTGCCTGTCGGGTCGTACGGGGGCTCGGGAAGGATCCGGCCGGCCCGCTCCTCGCCGATGACGAAGACCGTCAGCTCCGGGTCGATCTCCACGACGTCGATGTCGAGGTACGCCAGCGCGAGGCTCTTCTTCACGTGGTGCCCGTACGCGCCCGAGGTGACCACCCCCACCCGGCGGTCCTCGATCCAGATGCCTTCGTCCATCGATGCGTCGGCTTCCGTGGCGTCGACCTCCAGGAGGACGAGTCGCCGTGCGGGGCCCTCCTCGCGTTCGCGAAGTACGGCCGGGCGACCGACGAAGTCCTCCTTGTCGAACGCCACGAATCGATCCAGGCCCGACGCGCCCGGCGTACCATCCTGGCGGAACTCGGCCGACCAGATCCCGTAGGCCTTCTCGAGCCGGAGGCTGTCGATGGCCCGATCGCCGATCGGGCGCAGACCGCCGCCGGCATCGCGGAGCTCGTGCCACAGGGTCCGGTGCCGCTCCACCGGCACGACGATCTCGTAGCCGAGCTCGCCCGTGAGTGAGATGCGTCCCACCGCGGCGGAGGAGGTCGTGCCGACATCCATCCGGCGAACCGCCAGGAACGGGAATGCTGCGTTCGACACGTCCTCGTCGACGAGGCGCTCGAGGATCGAGCGCGAGGCCGGGCCGGACACGGAGAACCCCGTCTGCTCGTCGGTGAGGTTGCGAAGGTCGACGCCGCTCGGGGGAAGGTGCTGCCGGAACCAGCGCTGGTGCCAATCCTGCAGGTAGTACGACCCCGTCAGCCAGAAGCGGTCCTCGTCGAGCCGAGCAGCGGTCAGGTCGCCCATCAGCCGTCCGGCCTCGCTCAGCATCGGCGCGAGCCGGATGTGGCCGACGTCGGGCAGGCGCGAGGAGAGCAGGTGGTCGAGCCACCGCTCGGCCCCGGGACCTGAGACCTCGTACCGTGCGTACTGCGCGATCTCGTAGGCGCCGGCCGTGGTCCGGACGGCCTCGACCTCCTCGGCGACGATCGGCTCGGCGTTCGAACGCCCCAGCGTTTCGTTCTCCTCGAACGTCGGCGACGGCGCGAAGTACAGCGGGACCTCGAGACCCCAGTTCACGGTGAACCGCGCGCCCGCCTCGCGGAAGTCCTCGTAGCACGGCGTCGTCTTCAGCGGACGGCCGGCGGGGAGCTCCTCGTTCGGGTACGCCATCACGAACCGGCGCGCGTAGAACTGCGCGGTCGTGTCGCGCAGGTACGCGTCGTCGGAGGCGTACGAGCCGAACCGCGTCACGTCCATCCCGAACACGTCGTACCCGGGGTCGCCGTCGACGATCCAGTTAGCGAGCGCGAGACCGATGCCCGCGCACTGCGAGAACCCGGCCATGCAGCCGCACGCCGCCCAGTAGTTCGGGACGCCTGCGACCGGGCCGACGAGCGGGTTGCCATCGGGCGTGAACGTGAACGCCCCGTACACCCAGCGTTTGATCCCGACGTCCTTCAGCACCGGGAAACGCTCGAAGCCGATCGTTAGCTCGGGCAGTATCCGCTCGAGATCCTCGGGGAACAGCTCCATCCCGAAGTCCCAATCCGCACCCTCCATCATCCAGTGCTTCGGATGCGTCTCGTACACGCCGAGGAGCACGCCGTCCCCCTCGCGCTGCAGGTACGTGAAGCCCTCGAGATCCGTGACGGCCGGCATGTCGCCTCGGATCGCCTTGACCTCGGGGATGTCTTCGGTGACGAGGTAGTGATGCAGCATCGGCGTCAGCGGGTGGTCGACGCCGACCATCCGGCCGACCCGGCGCGCCCACAGGCCGCCCGCGTTCACGACATGCTGGGCGGTGAGCGAACCCTGCTCGGTCTGGAGGAGCCACTCGCCGGCATGCGTGGGCTCGAGGGAGAGCACGCGGTTCTGCAGGATGATCTCGACGCCGCGCTTGCGGGCGGCGTCCGCGTACGCGTGCGTCGCGCCGTTCGGGTCGAGGTTGCCCTCCTCGGGGTCGAACAGCGCACCGAACAGGCCGGCCGGATCGACGATCGGGACCAGGTCCGCCGCCTCCTCGGGCGACAGGAGGGACGCGTCGGTGCCCATCATGCGGTGCCAGGCCAGCTCGGAGCGCAGAAGTCGCCAGCGCTCCGACGTGCCGGCGAGCTCGATGCCTCCCGACAGGTGCAGCCCGACGCTGCGGCCGCTCTCACGCTCGACCTGCGGGTACATGCCGATCGTGTACTTCTGCAGCGCCGCGATCCTCGTGTCGGCGTTGATCGCATGGAAGCCGCCGGCCGCATGCCACGTCGAGCCGGCGGTGAGCTCGCGGCGCTCGATCACGGCGACGTCGGCGGGGCCCCGGAGCGCGAGGTGGTAGGCGACGCTGCACCCCACGATGCCGCCGCCGATCACCACGACCTGGTACCGATCCTTCACGCGCCGACCACCCGAGGACGAGGGACCGCGGCCGATCGGCCGCCGGACTCGAGTCTATCCGGAGGTCCTGAGGGCTCGGACCGCTCGACGTGACCCACGGCCACGCCGGGCGGGAGCGATCGCCGTCAGGGCGCGATGTTCTGGTTCAGGTGGAACAGGTTGTCCGGGTCATACGTTCGCTTGATGCCCACCAACCGATCGTAGTTCCCCTTGTAGTTGGCCCGGATCCGGGCCTGATCGTCCCCGGACATGAAGTTGATGTACCCGCCCTCCTCCGAGTGCGGCGCGATCGCGTCGTAGTAGTTCCGCACCCACGCTATGTTCGCCTCGTTCTGGCCGGGCTCGGGCCACATCCCCGCGATCACCGTAGCGAAGTTCGCGTCCCTATACGCGAAAGCGGTTGCGTCGGGCGCGACGCGCCCGGCCGCCCCGTTGATCGGGTAGATGTGCATCGCCGAGTTCACCGTGGGGATCTGGGGGCCGTGCTCCGTGTGCATCGCGATCGCCTCGTCCGTCAGCTCCTTGACGAAGCTCGCCTTCCAGTAGTGCTGCAGTTGACCCGCCGGATACAGCGCGTCGAACGCGCTGTTCAGCACCGGGTACGGCATCGGGCCGACGTGCTCGGCTACCACCGGCGCCACATCGTGGAAGGGCTGGAAGGCCTTCTCACCCTCCTCGACCGGTCCGGCCCAGCAGGCCACGATCGCGATGAACGTGTCGCCGTGGCGGTCCTCCGGGATGAACGGCAGCGGCGGCGCGATCTGGAACGCAGGGAACGCGCCCATCTGCTCGGGGGCGCCGGCGATGTACTCGCGGTAGAACCGCAAGATGTTGCCCACCTCGCCCAGCTCGAAGAACATCGGGCCCCCGTATATGTCCTTCACCGGGTGCAGCCGGAACTCGAACGAGGTGACGACGCCGAAGTTCCCGCCGCCGCCTCGAAGGGCCCAGAACAGATCCTCGTTGTCGCGCTCGCTGGCGATCAGGAATCGCCCGTCGGCCGTCACGACGTCCGCCGAGATCAGGTTGTCGAGCGACAGACCGAACCCACGGGTGAGGTAGCCGATCCCGCCGCCCAGCGTGAGGCCGGCGACCCCCGTCGTCGAGACGACCCCCCCGGTGGTAGCCAGGCCGAACGCATGCGTCGCGGTGTTGAAGTCGCCCCAGGTGGCCCCGCCCTCGGCCCGCGCCGTCGAAGCGACCGGGTCC
>DATEDE010000161.1:0-3268 GCA_035286545.1 Actinomycetota bacterium
TGCGGACGTCGCCGTAGAGCGTGAACTGCGGGACCACCAGGATCTCGCCGCCGACGTCGGACAGTGACCGGTTCATCTTGCCCTCTGCATCCTCGAACACCCGCAGGTTGAAGACCTTCTCGGCCAGCCGGTCGTACTCGCCGAAGCCGTCGGCCGCCCCGACGCCGACGAGCAGCAGGAACCCGGGGCCGATCTCGGCGACGCGCTCGCCGCGAACGGTGACCGAGGCGCGCGAGACGCGCTGGAGCAGGACGCGCACTAGCGCGGCACGACGCGGAACGCGTCGTAGACGTTCTCGACCTTCTTCGCGGCCGCCAGGATCCCCGCCAGGTGCGTGATGTCGGCCAGCTCGAACGTGAACCGAAGGGTCGTGGTCCGGTCGCGGCCGACGGCCGAGGTCGCGGAAAGGATGTTCACGTGGTGGTCCGAGAGCACCGTCGCCACGTCCGAGAGCAGTCGCGTGCGGTCCAGCGCCTCCACCTGGACCGCGACCACGAACGTGGTGGGCTTGCCGGCCCGCCATGACACGTCGATCAGGCGCTCGGGCTGGGACACGAGGGACTTCGCGTTCGGACAGTCGGTGCGGTGCACGGAAACGCCCTGCCCGCGCGTCACGAAACCCATGATCTCGTCGCCGGGTACCGGCGTGCAGCAGCGCGCGAGCCGCACCCAGACGTCGGCCGAACCCGGGACCTCGATACCGCTCGTGACATCCGTAGAGCGCGGCTCGCCCAGCTGAACCGGGCGCGCGAGCGGAACCTCGGTCACGTCCTCCTCGGTTGTGCCCTGCACCGACCGCGCCAGCCGCGCCACTATCGACTGCGGCGACACATGTCCCTCGCCGACGGCCACATAGAGCGAATCCAGGCCGGGGAACTTCATCTCGTCGGCGAGGTGCTCGAGCGCCTCCTCGGTAGCCAGGCGCTTGAAAGGCACGTTCTGCTTGCGCATCAGCCGCTGCAGCTGCTCCCGCCCTTCCTCCAGCGCATCCTCGCGTCGCTCGCGGCTGAACCACTGGCGGATCTTGTTCCGAGCGCGAGGCGTGACCACGAACCGCAGCCAGTCCTGCGAGGGACCCTCACCCTGCGCCTTGCTGGTCAGGATGTCGACCGTGTCGCCGGTCCGCAGATCGTAGTCCAGGGGCACGAGCTTGCCGTTCACCTTCGCGCCGATAGTCCGGTGGCCGACCTCGGTGTGGATCGCGTAGGAGAAGTCCACGGGTGTCGCGCCGGTCGGTAGGTTCAAGACGTCGCCCTTGGGGGTGAAGCAGAAGACCTGACCGCCGTACAGGTCGATCTTCAGGCCCTCCATGAACTCGCGCGGGTCGGCCATGTCCTTCAGCCACTCGAGCATCTGCCCGAGCCACACCAGGTCCGAGTTGTCCTTGCTCTTCTTGCCGCCGCCGCCCTCCTTGTAGCGCCAGTGCGCCGCGATCCCGTACTCGGCGGTGCGGTTCATGTCCCGAGTCCTGATCTGCACCTCGATCGGGCGGCCCTGGGGGCCGACGACCGTCGTGTGCAGTGATTGGTACATGTTGGACTTGGGCATCGCGATGTAGTCCTTGAACCGCCCGGGCACGGGCTTCCAAAGGGAGTGGACGGCGCCGAGGGCCGCGTACCCGTCGCGGACCGAGTCCACGAGCACGCGCATGCCGGCGAGGTCGTAGATCTCGTTGAACTCCTTGCCGCCGATCACCATCTTCTCGTAGATCGAGTACAGGTGCTTCGGCCGGCCGACGACCTCCGCCTTGACCCCGGCCTCGCGCAGGCGCGTGCGCGCCGCGTCGAGGACGCCGTCGACGTACTGCTGGCGCTCGCCGCGGCGCTTCTCGACCAGGCTCGCGATCTCGTGGTAAGGACCGGGATGCAGCGTCTTGAACGCGAGGTCCTCCATCTCCCACCTCACCTGCTGGACCCCCAGGCGGTGCGCGAGCGGGGCGTAGATCTCGAGCGTGGCCGTCGCGATCCGTCCCTGCTTGTCGGGCGGCAGCGCCGAGAGCGTGCGCATGTTGTGCAGCCGGTCGGCGAGCTTGATCAGCAGCACCCTGATGTCACCGGCCATCGCGACGATCATCTTGCGGACGTTCTCGGCCTGCTCCTGCTCGCGGCTGCGGAACGAGACCTGGTCCAGCTTCGTCAGCCCGTCGACGATCCGCGCCACCTGCTCCCCGAACCCCTCCTCGAGGTCCTCGACGGTGACGTCCGTGTCCTCCACCGTGTCGTGCAGGAGCGCGGCCTGCAGCGTGGTGGTGTCGAGGCCGAGATCGGCCAGGATCGTCGCGACGGCGAGAGGGTGCTGGATGAACTCCTCGCCCGACAGGCGCTTCTGACCCTCGTGGTGCTCGGCGGCGAACCGATAGGCGCGCTCGATCTCCTTGAGGTCCGCCTTCGCGTTGTAGCCCTTGACGGTCTTCAGCAGGCCCTCGATGCCCTCGCGCGGACCCTCGGGCTCGCCGGGACGAAGGCGCGAGAGCAGGCCGCCTCGGCGTTCGGCCTTGACCTCCTGCTGGCTGTCCACGCACGCACCTCCGTGTGGGCAGTGTACGCCGCAGGCACGTGGCCCTCGGCGGTGCTCAGTACCGAAGGAGCGTGAACAAGTCGTACCCGTCGAGCTTGTCGCGTCCGTGCAGGAAGCCGAGCTCGATCAGGCACGAGATGCCGACGACCTTGCCGCCGATCCGTTCGACGAGCTCGGCCGTGGCCTTCGCGGTGCCGCCGGTGGCGAGCACGTCGTCCACGATCAGGACCCGTTCCTCGGCCTGCACCGCGTCCCTGTGGATCTCGAGCGTGGCCGTCCCGTACTCGAGCGAGTACTCGGCCGCTTCCGTCTGCCAGGGGAGCTTGTCCTTCTTGCGGACGGGCACGAAACCCGCGCCGAAGTGATACGCGACCGGCGAGGCGATGATGAACCCGCGCGCCTCTATCCCCACCACCTTGTCCACGTTGCCCCGGCCGAAGTGCACGACGATGAGGTCTATCACCGTGGAGAACGCGATCTCGTCCGCGAGCAGCGGCGTGATGTCCTTGAACACGATGCCGTCCTGCGGGAAGTCCGGCACGTCCCGGACGAGCGCCTTCAGCTGATCGTGCTTCACGCGGTCACCTCCGCTTCCGCTTGGCGGGCGGGCGCCGCTTCGAGCTCCTGGGGCGCGACGATGGCTGGGCGGGGCGGGGCACCGGCTTCGTCGGGGCTCCGACCGCCGCGGGCGTCGCCTCGGTCACCCCCGCCTCAGGCGTCACCGCTGGCGCCGGCACCGACCGCAGGCGCC
>DATEDE010000162.1:0-3433 GCA_035286545.1 Actinomycetota bacterium
AGCTCACGACCCCCACGAAGGACCTGCTGGGGCACCTGGACCAGGACTGACGCAACCGATCCCGACCCGCCGCGCCGTTCGCCGACCGCGCTCGGCGAACCCATGCCAACGCTCTCCACGGGTGCCCGGGAACGAACCGGGCCACGGGTTGGTTCGAATAGCTGATACCTGTCGGGAGACGGGTCAGTCTCGAAAGGGGAGAGGAGCGATGACCGACACGGAGTACCGCGGAGCCCGCGTCCGCGAGCTCCCCAGGGCCAACCGGACCTACCCCGGCGGTCGCACCTGCGCCGCCGAGAGATGCACCACCAAGCTGTCCGTCTACAACAAGTGGGAATTCTGCTGGCAGCACGAGCCGGTCCACCAGTACATCTCCCGCGGCAAGCGCCGCAGCCGCAAGGAGATGGAGGCCGCGTAGGCCCCGGCCCCGATCTCCGCCCCCGAGCAAGCCCTCTCGCAGATGCGGGAGGGCTTCCGGCCTAAGGAGAAGGTCCCGTCAAGGATCGCGGCTCGGACTCCGACAACTCCTGCAGAGACCGCTCCCCCCGAACGAGCGGACAACCACATATGCCACACGACTTCGTGGGCGCGCCGGAGATGCGGGAGGCGGAGTGTCCCTACTGCGAACGCGCCGTCCTCGTCTACGAGGACCCCCCGCGCTGCCCCCTGTGCGCCTGCCCGCTCCACGAGGAGCGCATGCATCCTTACGTGTGGCCCGACGAGGAGCCTTCGCCCTCCGAGTGAGGGGGATCGAGCACCCGTTCCGCGATCGCTTTGGCCTCCTCGAGCCGCGTCCGGTCCACGAACAGCCGGACGCCGTGCTCCCAGATCTGACTGAGGTAGCCCGGCGCCTTGTACCACCACACGATGCCCGCGGCCTCGAGCTCGCCCGCGATCGTCTCGGCGTGCTCGTGGGTGTACTGCCCTAGATAGACGGTCCTGACGTCGTCGGTCACGGGACCAGCACCGCCGGCCGCCATCCGCGCACGGAGCTCACGAGCGCTAGCTCCTCGGCGTCACGAACCTCGCCTATCGTGACGGGTCGCTCCTCCAGGGTGCCCTCGCGCACGAGCACCGCGCGATAGGTCCCCGGAAGGAGCCCCGACCCGATCGGCGGGGTCACCCAACTCCCGCCGATCCGCACGGCGACGCTGGCGATCGTCGACTCGGTCACCTCGCCCCGGTCGTTCACGAGCAGGACATCGTCGACGTCCGGGCGGTGCTCGCGCCGGCGCTCGTAGGGCGCCCGCCGCGTCGTCTTGTGGAACAGCCAAAGGTCCGAGGGGTCGACCGGCTCGTCGTCGAGCGCCACCCGCACGGCGCCGTCGGCGTTCGGCGGGAGGTCCCGCACGGTCGTGTCGAGCTCGCCGCCTCGGCCGAGCGCCAGCCGCACGCGACACGCGCCGGCGCGACCGCCGGCGGCTGCCTTCAGCGCGGCCACCGCGGCCTCGGGCTCGAAGCGGAAGCCGAAGTACCGGGCCGAGGCGCCCATGCGCTCGAGATGCTCCTCGAGGTGGCGGAACCCCTCCCCGGGCTCGTGGGCGAGCGTCTCGAACAGCTCGAACGCTGGACGCGCGGCCGTCAGGACCCTCGCCTTGGCGAGGATCTCGTCGTACTCGCCGGCCGCGGACGAGTCGTACGTGATGCCGCCGCCCACGCCGTACTCGGCCGTCCGCGTCTGGCCGTCGAGCACCACGGTGCGGATAGCCACGTTGAAGTTCGCGCTCGGCTCGGCCGAGCCCGTGGGTGAGAGGTACCCGATCGCGCCGCAGTACGGGCCTCGCGCCGAGTCCTCGAGGTCGGCGATGATCCGCGTGGTGCGGACCTTCGGCGCACCCGTGACCGAGCCGCTCGGGAAGAGCGAGCGGAAGACGCCGGCGAGCGAGGTTCCGGGCCTAAGCTCGCCTGCGATCGTCGAGGTGAGCTGCCAGACCGTCTCGTAGCGTTCGGGCTCCCACATCCGCTCCACCTCGACGGAGCCCGGACGGCAGATCCGGCCGAGGTCGTTACGGAGCAGGTCGACGATCATCGCGTTCTCGGCTCGCTCCTTGCCCGAATCAAGGAGTGCGGCCGCGATCACCTCGTCCTCGGCGAGCCACCGGCCGCGGGGCGCGGTTCCCTTCATCGGGCGGGCGGTTATGTGCTCGCCGTCCACGCGGAAGAAGAGTTCGGGCGAGGCTGAGAGCACGCGGTACCGCCCGAGGTCCAGGAACGCGGCGTAGCCGCCTCGCTGCGCGATGCACAGGTCCCTGTAGAAGCCGCGCTCGTCGCCCGCGATCGTCGCCCGGAGCCGGATCGTGTGGTTCACCTGGTAGGTATGGCCGGCGGCGATCAGCTCTCGGATCCGCTCGATAGCGGCGTCGTAGGCGGCTCGGTCCACCGACGGACGCCACGGCGACGGGCCGACGGGAGGCGGCTCGGCGCGTGGGGGCTGGGGGAGCGGGACGTCCTCGCGTCCCTCGAAGAGCGCGAACCAGACGAGCGGCATCGCGGCGAACGGGTCGTCCGGCGGACGCACCCGGGTCGAGAGCTCGGGGTCCAGGCCCGGCGCTGCCTCGTACGCGACCAAGCCCCCGACCCACAGGCCGCGAGAGGCCGCCGACTCGGCGGCCTCGAGCACGCCGGCGACCTCCGAGGGCCGGCGAGCCTCAAGGACGCCGACCGGTTCCACGAGCCGGAACGAGCGCTCAGCGCCGGGGACCAGGTCGTCGAAGCGCACCTCGATCATCCGCAGGCCTCAGGTCTTCCGGGCGCGGATCTCCTCGATAAGCTGAGGCACGATCGCGAGCGCATCGCCCACGATGCCGAGGTCCGCGAGGCGGAAGATCGGCGCGTCGGCGTCCTTGTTGATCGCGACGATCCGCTTGGCGCCCTTCATCCCGACGATGTGCTGCGTGGCGCCGCTGATCCCGACGGCGATGTACACCTCGGGCTTGACGGTCTTGCCCGTCTGGCCGACCTGGTAGCTGTACGGGACCCAGCCGGCGTCAACGACGGCGCGGCTCGCGCCGACGGCCGCGTCGCCGATCGCCGCGGCGAGTTGGTCCAGGAGCGCGAAGTTCGAGGCCTCCTGCAGGCCTCGGCCTCCGGAGATCACTACCTTGGCTTCATCCAGGCGCGGGCCCGACGCTTCCTCCGCGTGGCGCTCGACGCGACGGGCGCGGGTGAGCTCCTGGGGGATCTCGACCTCGATCGTCACGACCTCGGCGGTGCCGCCCGAGGGCTCGGCCGCGAAGGACTTCGGGCGCACCAGGACCAGGCGCGGGCTCGGGCCCTCGAGCGCGACGTCCACCACGCGCGTTCCGCCGAAGATCTGGGTCTGCGCGCGATCGGCGCCCAGCACGTCGGTCGCGTTGCCCATGAGCGTGGACCCGAGCTTGGCCTGCAGCCGGCCCGCGACGTCTCGGGCGTCGTAGCTCGTCGAGAACAGGAT
>DATEDE010000163.1:0-2529 GCA_035286545.1 Actinomycetota bacterium
CACGGCCAGATGGACGAGGACGTGCTCGAGCGCCAGATGATCCGGTTCTGGGACCGGGACGCCGACATCCTGGTCTGCTCGGTGATCATCGAATCCGGCCTGGACGTGCCGAACGCGAACACCCTCATCGTGGACTCGGCGAACAAGCTCGGCCTGTCACAGATGTATCAGCTGCGCGGTCGCGTTGGGCGCAGCCACGAGCGCGCGTTCGCGTACTTCTTCTTCCCGCCCCAGCGCGAGCTGACCGAGCAGGCGCACGAGCGCCTCACGACGATCGCGCGGCACCAGGCGCTCGGCAGCGGGTTCCAGATCGCGCTCCGCGACCTGGAGATCCGGGGCGCGGGGAACGTCCTCGGAGCCGAGCAGCACGGGCACATCGCCGCGGTTGGGTTCGACACGTACGCGCGCCTGCTGCAGGAATCGGTCGCCGAGCACAAGGGCGAGGCCCTGCCGGAGGAGCTGGAGATCCGCATCGACCTGCCGGTGAAGGCGTTCGTGCCGCCGGGGTGGCTGGAGCAGGAGGCGCTGCGACTGGACCTGTACCGCCGGATCGGCTCGGCCGGGGACCACGAGCTCCTCGAGCATGTGCGCGCCGAGGCCGTCGACAGGTACGGCCAGCTCCCGGACGAGGTGCAGACGCTGTTCGCGGTCGCCTCGCTCCGGATCGCCGCGCGAAGCCTGAGCGTCGAGGAGGTCTCGACCTACCGCAAGCAGGTGCGGATCAAGCCGCTTGCGCTCTCCGAGATCGCCGAGCTCGAGCTCGCGGCCTGCATCCCGGGCGCGACCTACCACCGGACCACCGCGACGCTGAACCTGGATCCCGAACGTGTCGCGGGCGCGGAGCTGCCCGGCTGGGTAGAGGCCGCCATGCTCCAGGCGGCGGGGGCGACCGGGGGGGCGGTTGCTACCATGCCCGGGTGATCCCGTCCCTCCGCCGTGGTTCGCGCGCGCTCGTCTTCGTGCTCGTAGCCTCCCTCGGTCTGGCCGCGTGCTCGACGCCCAGTGGCTCGACCGCTGCGACGGTCGGCGAGACCGAGATCACCAACGACCAGGTGGCGCGCGACGCGGACCTGTTCGCCTTCCTCGTGGGGCTGTCGGGTTCAGCCTGCGGGACTCCGGTGGAGGGGGAGAGCGAGGACGCCGCCTGTGCGCGGCTGGCGCTCTCCAACGACATCCGCGAGGAGATCGTTAAGACGTACGCGTTCGAGAACGACCTCTCGGTCGAGCAGACCCTGATCGATGAGGCCATCGCGCAGCTCGAGCAGGGCCTCGGCGGACCCGAGGCGCTCGACGCGCAGCTCGCGGAGTCCGGCGTGACGCGGGCCCAGGTGGACGCGTTCGCGCGACGCCTGTTGCTGTTCAACGTCGTGCAGGATGACATCGTGGCCGACCGCCTGGACGAGCAGGCTCTCCAGGCCGCGTACGAGGAGCAGCTCTCGACGTTCACGACGGTGGAGGTCGCGCACATCCTGGTCGAGGACCAGGCCGATGCCGAGCGCATAGCCGCCGAGGTCACCCCCGAGACGTTCGCCAAGGCGGCCGAGCGCGAGTCGATCGACGAGACCTCCGGTGCCAACGGCGGGAGCCTCGGCTCGTACTCGCAGGCGGGGTTCGAGGCTCAGTTCATCCCCGAGTTCGTCGACGCGGCGCTTGCGCTCGCGCCCGGCGAGATCTCGGCGCCGGTACAGAGCCAGTTCGGCTGGCACGTGATCTACCTGGTGCGCAGCGACGTCGCGCCGCTCGCGGACGTGCGGGAGCAGCTGCTGGCCGAGCGTTCGCCCACGGTGTTCGACGATTGGTTCCGCGAGCAGGTCGACCAGACCGAGATCGACGTGAACCCTCGCTTCGGGCGCTACGACCTCGAGACGCTCGAGGTGGTAGCGGTCCGCAGCACCGCCGACGAGCCCGCGGGCGCGACGGCGCCCGCCGCCACCGGTCCGTGACCGACGACCTGCCGGCCCACGTCCCGCAGGGCCCCGTCCCGTCGTCCGAGCAGGGCGAACGCCTGCTGGACCTCGTGCGCGTGATGGCGCGCCTGCGCGGCCCCGGCGGATGCCCGTGGGATCGCGAGCAGACCCACGCCAGCCTCGCCCGCCACCTGCTCGAGGAGACGCACGAGGTGCTGGATGCCATCGACGGCGACGACCGCGACCGCCTGCGCGATGAGCTCGGCGACGTGCTGCTGCAGGTCGCGTTCCACGCGCAGATGGCGGCCGAGGACGGTGCGTGGGACGTGGACGACGTCGCGCGCGGGATCGTCGAGAAGCTGATCCGGCGTCACCCCCACGTGTTCGGCGACGTCGAGGTCTCCGGCGCCGACGAGGTCCTCGTGAACTGGGAGAAGATCAAGGCCCAGGAGAAGGGCGCCCGCGAGCCCCTCGAGGACGACATCCCCGAGACGCTGCCCGCCCTCGCACGCGCCGCGAAGGTGCAACGGCGCGCGGCGGGCTGGGGGTTCGAGTGGCGCTCCACCGGCGCGGCGCTCGAGGCGCTCCGCGAGGAGATGGGCGAGCTCGAGACCCGCACCGA
>DATEDE010000164.1:0-11189 GCA_035286545.1 Actinomycetota bacterium
ACCTCCTCACCGACGAGCGCGGAGGGATCGTCCCCCTCGCGGAAGCGCGGCCGGACGTCGGTGACGATCCTGGCCGCCGTGGCCGGGCCGACGTCGGCCTTCACGAGGAGCTCCTCGAGCTCGGCCCATGGGTCGGCCGACCCCGGACCGAACAGGCCGCGGATCCTGGAGGCCAGCCCGTCGCTGGGCGCTGGGCGGGCCGGCCTGAGCTCCATCGTCTCGTCCGCCTCGACCGCGCCCTTCTTGCGAACGATGACCCAGGCGAGGATGAGCGCCCCCACGAGGACGCAGCCGACGATCAGGGAGTAGAGCGCGATACCGGCGCCGAGCATCTTCAGCCTACGACGTCCGGTTCGCGCACGGCGACGATGTCGTCATAGTCGTCGTCCTCCGAAGCCGCGACGGGGGGCTCGACGTCGAGGGCCGCCTGCTCGGCGGGCGGCTCGAGGCGCTGGGCGATGACCTTGGAGGTGCCGTCCTTGCCCATCGAGACGCCGTACATCATCCCGGCGACCTCCATCGTGCGCTTCTGGTGCGTGACGATGAGCACCTGCGCGTCGCGGGCGAAGCCCTCGACGAGCTTGATGAACCGGTGCAGGTTCACGTCGTCCAGCGCCGGCTCGACCTCGTCCATCAGGTAGAACGGGCTCGGGCGGGCCTTGAAGATCGCGAACAGGAACGCCATCGCCGTGAGCGCGCGCTCGCCGCCCGAGAGCAGTGAGATGCGCTTGACGCGCTTGCGACCCGGGCGCGCCTCGATCTCGATTCCGGTCTGGAGCAGGTCGCCGGGCTCGGTCGCGACGAGGCGACCCTCGCCGCCGGGGAACAGCTCCTTGATCAGCCTCTCGAACTCGGCGGCCACATCGCGGTACGCGGTCTCGAACGTCGTCACGATCTCGGCCTCGATCCGCTGGATCACCTCGAGCAGGTCGCGGCGCGCCTTGCGCACGTCCTCGAGCTCGCGCTGCAGGAACTCGTGACGCTCCCGCATCGCCTCGAACTCGCCGCCGGCAAGCAGGTTCACTCGGCCGAGCAGCGCGAGGCGCCGCTGCACGAGCTCGGCCTTGCGTTCGAGCGCCTGTGCGGTGTCGTCGTCCGCGAGGTCGGCGACGACCTCGCCGGGATCGCGCTGGTGGCCCTCGCGGATCAGGCGCTCGGCGTCGCGGATGCGCCGTTCCAGTTCGCCGCGCGCCCTGTCCTCGTCCTCGTAGGCGTCGCGCAGACGTTCGAGCTCGGCCGAAGCCTCACGCCACCTGCGGTTCGTCTCGGCCTCGATCTCGGTGGCGGCGCGCTCGGCATCTGCGGCCGCGGTCCGGGCCGCGGTCGCGGCCTCAGACGCATCCTCGGCCGCCCTCAGGCGTCCCTCGGCGGCCGCGCGGTCGCGCTCGGCGATCTGGACCTGCGCGCGGAGGGCGTCCGGGTCCTGGGCGGCAAGCACCTCGCGCTCCGAGCGGACCGACGCGAGCCGCGCCTCGAGCCCAGCCTTGTCGCGGCGGAGCGTCTCGACCGTGACCCGCGCCTGGAACGGGAGCTCGGGTGCGTGCGGCAGCTCGGGCAGGGGGTGGGTCACCGGCTCGGCCGCCGCCAGGCTCTCGCGCCAAGCCGCCGCCGCGTCGTCCATGCCGGCGAGGCGCTGCGTGAGGAACTCTTCCTCCTTGCTCGTCGAGCCGAGCTCGCCCTCGATGCGTGCGATGCGCTCCGCGGCGCGGGTGATCTGCGCGTCGGCCTCGTCGATGCGCTCGGCTAGGTCCGCCAGCTCCGCGGCGATGCCCTCAACGCGCTCGCGCCTGGGCTTGAGCGCCGCCGCGGCCTGCGCCCGGTCGTGCTCGACGACCGAGAGCTCGCGCCGGATCTCGGCCGCGCGGGAGTCCGCCTGGGGTGTGGTCCGGATCACCGCCGGGCCGACGAGCACGCCCTCGGGCGTGACGAACGAGACCTTCGGGTGCTTCGCGTGCTTGGCGGCGGCCTCCTCGAGCGTCTCGGCCAGGTAGATGTCGCGTAGGACCGTCGAGACGAGCCCCCGAACCGAGGGATCGGCCGCGACGATGGACAGCAGCGTGCGCTCGCCCGAGAGCATGAACCCCGCCGGCCCGCCGCCGGCGATCGTGAGGATCGCCCCGTCGCCCTGGGGCGCGTCGTCGATCGCGAGCCCTGCGTCCTGGTACACGACGGCGTCCGCGAGCGGCCCGAGCCCCGCGCGCAGCGCGCGCTCCCAGCCCTCGGCCGCCTCGACGAGCCCGCCGAGCAGGCCCGCCGCGCGGTCGCGGTGACCGTCCAGGAACCTCGATCCCGGCGTCTCCTCCAGATCCGTCAGGCGCGCCTGAAGCACGTCGCGCCGGTGCTCGTGCCTGCGGAGCGCTTCCTCGAGCTCCGTCAACTTGTCGGCCAGCCCGTGGCGCTCGCGCTCGAGCTCGGCGCGGCGCTCGGACAGCGGCGTGGTCTCCGCGTCGAGGCGCTCGACGTCCTCGGCGAGCCGGTCGCGTTCGGCCTGCGTCTGGGTCCGGCGTCCGCGAGCCTGCGCCAGCGACTCCTCCAACCGCGAGCGCTCCCTATCGTGCGAGGCCAGCGAGCGGCGGAGCGTCTCCATCTCGGCCCGGTGGGCCGCGGACTCCTCCGAGATCCGACGCCGCTCCTCCTCGACGACGCGGCGGGCCTCGGTGGCGGCGGTGAAGCCGCGCTCGGCCTCCCCCAGCTCGCGCTCGCGCAGCTCGAGGTCCGCGGAGACCTCCGTGGATCGTCCCTGCAGCCGCTTCAGGTCCTCGTCGAGCGCGGCCAGGCGCACGCCGCGACCGGCCTCGGCGGCGAGTGCCTGGCGGGCCTCGGACTCTAGCTCGACGGCGTGGCGGAGCTCGAGCTCTGTCGCCGACCGGGCGGCCAGGGCCTCCACGGAGCGTCCCTCCGCCTCCTGGACGGCCCACACCGCCCGGGCGCGCTCGTCTGCGGCCCGCTGCACGCCCTCGTCGAGCGAGTCGAGCAGCTCGCGGGCCTGGTTGCGCCGCGCGAGCCCCTCGTCCCAGCCGCCGGCGCGGCGCTCGCGCTCGGTCCACAGCTCGCGCAGGCGCGCGGCGGCGAGCCGGACCGTGATCGCGTCGGCCTCGCCGGCGAGCTCCTCGTGGCGCTTGGCCATCTCGGCCTGCTGCTTCAGGGGCTTGAGCTGGCGCCTGAGCTCGGCCAGGACGTCCTGCAGTCGCAGCAGGTCCTGGTCCAGGCCCGTGAGCTTGCGCTCCGCGCGCTCCTTGCGCTTGCGGTGCTTGGCGATCCCGGCGGCCTCCTCGATGTAGGTGCGCCGGTCCTCGGGGCGGGCCTGCAGCACCTCTTCGAGCTGGCCCTGCCCCACCACGGTGTTGAGCGCGCGGCCGATGCCCGTCTCCGACAGCAGCTCCTGCACGTCAAGCAGCCGGACGACCTGGCCGCCGATCCGGTACTCGCTCTCTCCCGAGCGGAAGATCGTGCGCGCGATCTCGATCTCGGACATCGGGACCGGGATCAGTCCGGCCGAGTTGTCGATCACAAGCTTGGCCTCGGCCATGCCGAGCGCGGGACGCTGGGGGCTCCCGGCGAAGATCACATCGGCCATCTGGCCACCACGAAGAGCCCTGGGGCCCTGCTCGCCGAGCACCCAGCTGATCGCGTCGACCAGGTTCGACTTGCCCGAGCCGTTGGGACCGACGATGACGGAGGTGCCCGGAGCGAACTCCAGGATCGTCTTGTCGGCGAACGACTTGAAGCCTCGGATCTGCAGGGACCGGAGGAACATCGGTTGCCGATGCTAACAGTGGCCCCTGCCCGGACCGAGCAGGCGGGCGGGGAAAGTTGCACGGCCGTCATCCCGCCGTGAGTGGAACGCTCCACCGAGCTCCCGATCGGCCCGCCGGCCGACCGGCCGGCTCTCGCTTCCCCCCCGCGGCTAGCGAACGCGGAAGTCCCGCTCGCCCACGGGCTCCTCTGTGCGCACATCGACGCCGTCCACGTCGGCGAGTTTCGGACCGTGGCGGCACCAGGCGACCATCGCCTCGACCGCGGCTTCGGGTCCCTCGAACACGGCCTCGACGCGCTCTTCGGGCAGGTTCCGCACCCAGCCGCCGATGCCGAGCCGCCGGGCTTCTGCGGCACAGGTTCCTCGGAAGAACACCCCCTGAACCCGGCCGGTCACGAACACGCGCACACGGGTGGTCACTCGTTCGATACTAGGGGCCAGTGGAACGCTACCGACCCGGGACCGCGCTGCTCGTCGTCGATGTCCAGAACGACTTCGCCGACCCGCGCGGCAGCCTGTACGTGAAGGGCGGGGAGGAGGTCGTCCCCATCGTGAATCGCGAGATCGAGCGAGCGCTGTCCGACACCGCCGTGGTCGTTTACACGCAGGACTGGCATCCGGCGGTGACCCCACACTTCCGCCAGTACGGCGGAACCTGGCCCGTCCATTGCGTGAAGGAGACCTGGGGCGCGGCATTCGACGAGGGCCTGATCTTTCTGCAGGGACAGATCGTGCGCAAGGGCTCTGACGGAGGGGACGGGTACTCCGGCTTCAACATGCGGGACCCCCGCACCGAGGAGGTCTCCTCCACGACGCTCGTGCCGATCCTGCACGCGCACGCGGTGGAACGGCTCGTGATCGTGGGTCTGGCCACCGACTACTGCGTCGTGGAGACCGCACTCGACGGCCTGCGCCTCGGCTTCGAGGTCACCGTGCTGACCCAGGCGATCCGAGCCGTGAACCGGCGCTACGGAGACGGGATCCGCGCGATCGAACGCATGCGCGAGGCGGGCGCGAAACTGGTGGAATGAGACGGCGGAGGCGGGCCCAACGGCCCGCGCCCACCGCTCGGCGGATCAGCCCTGATCGCCGGGCCCCGGCATCAGGCCGAGCTGCCCCATCGCGGTCATGACGTCCGCTATCCCGTAGTGCTCGACGAAACTGCCGTCGTCGCCGAGGACGGCAACGTCGATCCCTTCTATGTCGAACCGCTTGCCGGTGGGCGGGACGCCCGGCGCGGACCCGCCGGTGTCCGTGCCCGAGTACCGACCGCGGATCGCGATGCGACCACCGTCGCTGACGAGATCCACGATCTCGACCCGGAGGTCGTCGCTCGAATCGAGGAGGAGCCGGAACCCCTCGATCGCGCTCGCCTTGTCGTTGCCCATCCCCGGGAACGGAGGTGAGTGTTCCGTGAAGCCCTCCGAGAGCACTTCCTCGGCGTGCTTCAGGTTCCGCTTGTTGAAGACCTCGTCGATGAACCGGCGCGCGATCTCCTTGGCCTCCTCGGGCGTCGCCATGTCACATCCCTCCCGGCGCCTGCATGGCACCGAGCTGCATCATCAGCTTCGGCACCTCCATCTGCGTCCACGTCTCGGCTATCTTGCCGTCGGCCTCGTGCCGCGAGATCTGCACCCACTCCAGGTCGACCTTCGCATCGTTTGCCGGGATCCCGAGCCACGGAAGACCCCCCGTGTTCGTCCCGGTGTTGTGGATCCGGGCGACGACCCGGTCGCCCTCCCCGAAGACGTCGAGGATCTCCGTCCGCTTGTCCGGGAACGCAGAGTAGGCGCCCTCGTTGTTCGCGGTGAGCCCCTCGTGGTTCTGCGGGACCTGCTCCGAGCCCGGCGTATGCGCGATCAAGTCGTCGCGGATCAACTCGCCTAGATGTGAATACTCGCGCCGGTTGTACGCATCCTCCAGCCGGCGCACCACGTCGATGTTGCGTTCGACGTCGGACATACTTCCTCCCCTCTCCAACGATGCATCGGAGCCTACGCCGGATCGGATTCGCGGCGCAAGGCGGGCCCGATCAGTGTTGCGGAACGTTCACCCGCCGGACGCGGAGCTAGGACTGGCATTGGGGGCAGAAGTACGCGTTGCGCCCCGAGATCTTCACCGACTGGACCGGGGTGCGGCAGCGACGGCACGGGAGCCCCGATCGGCCGTAGACCTTCAGCTCGTTCTGGAACTCGCCGGGCTTGCCGAACAGGTCGACGTAGGCCTCGTCCTCGAGCGTCGTGCCGCGGAAGCGGATCGCCTCCTGCAGGACCTCCTGCATCGCCCGATAGAGCCGCCGCACCTCTTGCGAGGACAGCGTGTCAGACATCCGGTCGTACCGCAGCCCGGCCGCGAACAACACCTCGTCCGAGTAGATGTTCCCCAGGCCGCTGATGAACTTCTGGTCCATCAGCAGCGCCTTCATCTTGGCGGCCCGCTGCGCGAGCGCAGCGCCGAACGCCTGCCAGGTGAAGACGTGATCGAGCGGGTCGATCGCGATGTGCTGCAGCTCCTTGACCTTGCCGAGCTCATCGGGCGTCGCGACGAACATCTCCCCGAACGTCCTCGGGTCCACGAACCGCAGGTCGCCTCCCTGCGCGAACGTGAGCACGACGTGCGTGTGCGGCGGCAGGGCGACCCGCTTGGTCCCACGAACGAACTGCCCGCTCATCCCGAAGTGGGTCACGAGCACCTCGCCGTTGTCCATCTGGAGCAGCACGTACTTGCCGCGGCGTTCGGCCTTCGTGAACTTGCGACCGACGACGCGGTCCGTGAACTCCTTGCGCTTGCCGTGGCGACGGATCACGCGCATCGCGTTCTTCGAGGACCGGACCTCGGCGGCCGCAACCTTGCGACCGACGACATCCTTCTCGATGTCGCGGCGCATCACCTCGACCTCGGGAAGCTCCACCTACGCCCCCTTCGCCTCGGCGGGCTCGGCGCGTTCGGACAGGCGTACGTACGCCTCGTGCGCGGCCTGCTGCTCGGCCTCCTTCTTGCTGCGGCCCATGCCGACCCCCCACTCTTTGCCGGCCAGCACCACCGTGGCGGTGAACTCCTTCTGGTGGTCGGGGCCCCGCTCGCGGATCCTGTACTCGGGCACGACGTGCAGCTCCGAGGAGGCGATCTCCTGCAGGATCGTCTTGTAGTCGCGCTCGCCCTCGCCGCGGACGTAGGCGATCATCCGCGGGCGGAACAGCCGCCCGATCAGCTTGCTCGCGGCTTCCAAGCCGCGGTCTAGGTAGATGGCGCCCAGCAATGCCTCGATCACGTCGGCAAGGATGCTGCTCTTGTCGCGCCCGCCGCTCATCTCCTCGCCCTTGCCGAGCAGCACGAACCGCCCGAGCCCGATGTCCCGCGCAACGTCGGCGAGCGCACCCATGTTCACGATCGCTGCGCGCAGCTTGGCGAGCTCGCCCTCGGGCATCTCGGGGAACTCGCGGAAGGCCATGTCGGTGACGACGATGCCGAGGACCGCGTCGCCCAGGAATTCCAGGCGCTCGTTGTTGGCCGGAAGATCGTTCTCGAACGCGTAGGAGCGGTGCGTCAGCGCGAGCTGCCGCAGCGAAGCGTCCCGGAAGCGCACGCCGAGGATCCTGTCGAGCGCCTTGGGGCCGTCGGCCCCGCGATCGCGAGCCACGCCCCTACTCGACCTCGACGGCCTGGCGGCCAGCGTAGTAGCCGCAGTTTCCGCACACGCGATGCGGCAGCTTCGCCTGGTGGCACTGCGGGCACTCCGAGTACGTAGGCGGCTGCGCCTTCCAGTTGGCCTTGCGCTTGGCGGTGCGGGTGTGGCTCTGGCGTCGCTTGGGAACCGGCATGGGTGATCTCCTTCTCGGGTTTCAGCGTCCGGACTCGCCGGCGTCGCTGGTGTCGGGTGACTCGTCGAGCAGGACCTCGAGGGCCGCCCAGCGGGGGTCGGTCGTCTCGTGGCCCGGGCACTCGCCGAGGTTGCGGTCGCCGCCGCAGGTCTCGCACAGCCCGAGGCAGTCGGGCCGGCAGAGCGGAGAGAACGGCATCTCGAGCACGACGGCGTCACGTACCATCGGCTCGGGGTCCAACGTGAGGTCGGGCTCGATCGCGTAGTCGTCGTCGGAGCCGGACTCGCGGGCGACGAGCTCGCTCACGTCGACATCGAACCCGCGCTCGAAGTCCTTCAGGCACCTCGCGCAGACGAGGGTCATCTTCCCCGCGAGCGAGCCGGTCACGTAGATGCCCTCGATCACGCTCTCCAGCGTCAGGTCACCCTCGATCGGCGTGTCCTCGGGTACCCCGGCGAGCTCGGTGCGCAGATCGGGCACGGGCTCGCGGACGTGGACCGTTCGGGACGAGCCCGGGCGCTGCAGCAGTTCGCGGACGTCGATGGCTCGCATCACGCCTCCTCGTCCTCCTCGGGTACGTGGACGTCCGGACCGATCTCCACGTTGGTGGCGGGCGTGACGCCGCGGAGCTTCTCGCGCCCGGCCACCACCTGGTCGATCGTCTTGGACAGGGAGTCGTTGGAGGAGATCATGTCCTCGAGGATCTTCTGCAGCGCCGCCTCGAGCTGCGCCAGCTTGGCGTCGACGTAGTCCTCCGCCTCCAGGCGCAGGCGGCGCGCGTCGTCGTTCGCCTCCAGCAGGAGCCGCTCGGCCTCCTCGTTCGCGCGCTGCACGACGGCCTCGTGGCTCGCGAGGCGCAGCTGCTCCTCGCGCGCCTGGTCGACCATGTTCTCGGAGTCGCGCCGCGCCTTCGAGAGGAGCTCTTCGCGGTCCTTCACGACCCAGCGCGCCTGCTTGATCTCCTCGGGCACGGCGACCTTGAGCTCCTCGATGAGTTCGAGGACCTCCTCGCGGTTGAGCAGCGCCGAGGACGAGAGCGGCATCGACTTCGCGTCGCGCACGAGGTCCTCGAGCCGCTGGATGCGGGACGACAGATCCATCAGGCGCCGCTCCCGAAACGCTCGGCCAGGTGGGCGGCGACCGTCGGCGGCACCAGTCCCGCAACGTCCCCGCCGAAGCGCGCGACCTCCTTTATCAGCGAGGAGGACAGGAACGACCACTGCGGGCTAGTGGTCATGAACAGCGTCTCGACCCCGGCCAGCCGATGGTTCATCTGCGCCATCTGGATCTCGAACTCGAAGTCCGTCACCGCCCGCAGGCCCTTCACGACCACCCCGATCCCCCTGCGCGTTGCGTATTCCACGAGCAATCCCGAGAAGGCCTCGACCTCGACGTTGGCCAGGTCGTGCGTGGCCTCCTTCAGGAGGCCCACCCGCTCCTCGGCGCTGAACAGCGGCTGCTTGGCCGGGTTGTCGAGCACGCCGACGACCAGCGCGTCTAGGCGCTGAGCAGCACGTTCGATGACGTCCAGGTGACCATTGGTGACGGGGTCGAAGGTCCCCGGACACAGGGCGGTCAGGCCCATCTACGCCTCCCGGATGATCAGGACGAGGGTATCGCCGTAGGTAAGGCGCCTCGCGACGGAAAAGTGTACCGGAATGACAAGCGTGGAACTCCTGCTCGGACGGGTCAGGACGACCCGGGAGCCCTCGCCGGAAAGCCATCCGGCGGAGAGTGCCTCGAGCACGCCTTCTACCTCGTCCAGGGGCGCCTCGTAAGGTGGATCGGCCAGGACCAGCTCGAAGGGGCCCTGGCTCTTGTCATCTCTCGTGACGAACCGGGTCACGTCGCCGGCCACGATCTCGGCCTGCTCGGCCAGGCGGGTGCGGCCGAGGTTGTCGCGGATCGCCCGGACGGCGGCCCGGTCGCGTTCCACCAGGACGGCGTGCTCGGCGCCCCGCGAGAGCGCCTCCATGCCCATCGCGCCGGTCCCCGCGTAGAGGTCCAGGACTCGGGCCTCGGGCACTATCGCCCCGAGGCTCGAGAACACGCCCTCGCGTGCCATGTCCGAGACGGGACGGACGCCTTCGGGGACCGGCGCCAGCCGGATCCCCTTGGCCGAGCCGCCGATGATCCTCACCCGGGCACTGTAGAACGGGCGGGGCCATCACCCGGGCCGGATGACGATGCGGTACTCGATGTCACCCAAGCCGGTCCGTGTGCGCGTTCGACGCGCGACCCGATGTCGCGTCGCGTGCGGTGCCGGCCGTAGATCCGACGACCTGAGTCCACAGCGAGGGCGCCGATCCTCCCCGCGAGGTCGCAGAGCGCGCCGATCTCATGCGCACGGCGATGAACACGTCATCGGGACCACATGGTCGACCAGCCGGAAGGCTCGCTAGCCATCCTCCGGCCTCGCCGATCACCTCGAACCCCGACTCCCGATGCACTGGACATGAGGCGCCTCAACGCGAGGGCGACTAGCGCCGGTTCGGTCAGATCACGCCCGACTCGTTGGCCATGCGGACCAGGTCTGCTCGTGAGTGCAAGCCCATCTTGCGCATGATGTTCGCGCGGTGGTTCTCGACCGTCCGGACGGACAGGTGTAGGGTCTCGGCCGCCGCCACGTTCGTGTAGCCGAGCGCGATCAGTCGCAGGACATCCACTTCTCGGTCGGTAAGCCTCTGCCTGCCGCCACCGCCCCCGGTCTCCTTAGAGGTCTGCCACCTGACGAGCGCAAGGCCGAGCGAGGGCTGCAAGTAGTCCCCTCCCGCGGCGACGCTTCGGACCGCCGCCACGAGCTCGGTCGAGGCCGCTTCTTTCAGCAGGTACCCGTTCGCGCCAGCGGCCAAGGATAGCTGTACGTCCGTCGGGCTATCGAGCATGGTAAGAACCAGGATCGCGGCGTCAGGGTGGGCTTGATGGAGGCGGCGCACCACCTCAGGCCCTCGACCGTCGGGAAGGACGAGGTCCGCGACGATCACGCTCGAGCCGACATCGAGCGCCTCCGCCTCGGAAACGCTGCTCGCCTCGCTGATGATCTCGATGTCGCTCTGTTGTTCGAGGAGCGCCCGCAGACCCTCGCGCACGATGGCGTGATCGTCCATCAGGACAACGCCGATCCGATCGTCGCTCATCGCTCCAGCCTACGCCTCCCTCGCTGGAGTTCCGACCAGCCTGCTGTCGGCGAGCCGCAATCGGACGATCGTCCCTCCCTCGGGCCGGGAGACGATCTCCAGCGTCCCGCCGAGCACATCCGCTCGCTCACGCATGCTGATGAGACCGATGCCCCAATTCACCCCGGTCGCATCGAACCCGGCACCGTCGTCGGCTACCGTCGCCACGAACGCGTTCCCCTCCGATCCGATGTCTATACAGATGGATCTGGCGCCGGCGTGCTTGATCGCGTTGTTGAGGGCCTCCTGCAGGATCAGGAGGACCATCGGCTCCTCCTCCGAGGCCAGGAAGACCCCCTCCGGGCCGACCCGGACATCGACCTCTACCCCCCGGGCGGATCCGAGGTCGACCGCGCCCCTCCGAAGGACCTCGACGAAGCCAAGCTCTTCGAGTTCGGGCGGACGCAGCCCCCACACGATCCGGCGGCTCTCGGC